>JAZQIF010000181.1:0-20557 GCA_045540935.1 Erysipelotrichaceae bacterium
ATACTTTATAATGTTATCAAGAACTTTTCATATCCTTGATTTGCAGGAGACCCCATATGACCTTAACCTACGCGATGACCGCAAGCGTTCTTATCCTCGGTCTTACTCTGATACTCATCGATGTCAGCTGGAAATTAAAGAACAATCCTCACCAGAAGATCTCACTTATCCTGATCGGCGTCACGATCTTTTACATACTGATGGACTGTCTGTGGATCGTCGTTTACACGGCGGAAAACTTCAATCGGCCGGCCTTCATCATTTTGAATTTCTTATTCTATTCGGTCTATATCACACTGCCTTACATGTGGTTCTTATTTGCCAAGCACTTCTCCGGCAGTCATCTGAATTCTGCCAAGTGGAACCTTTTATTTGCCCTTCCGTGGCTTTTCAATTGCCTGCTTGTCATCCTGACGATGTTTGGGACCGGAGCCTTATGGACCATCGGCGACAGCGCAAACCGCTATTCCCGAGGCCCTCTGTTTACTCTGTTCTCCGATCTGAACCTGTTTTATTATTTCGTCCCGGTCATTGCGATCCTGTATCTCTTATTTACCAATAACGGCTCGGGAAGAAGGACCCTGATCACGACTCTGGGCTTTTCGATCATCCCGGCCTTAGGCGTATTCATCTATACCAAATGGATCAGCGTCGATGCGATCTATCCCTTCCAGCCATGCTGCTTCTTCTTGGGGGTCATGTTCGCCTATATCCTTCTGTTGAGCCATATCTACGATGAATCCAACAACGAGATCATCCGTCTGGCCGATGAGGCCAAAGCCGCCAACCAGCTTGCCGACCTGATGGGTTCGGTCGGTGCCCTCTTAACAAACATGCCGGCGATGTCCTTCTCCAAGGATGCCAATACCGGTGTCTATCTTGCCTGCAACCAGGCCTTTGCCGAATATGCCCACAAGGATTCTCCTTCGGGCGTCGTCGGACTCACGGACCACGACATCTTTGACAAGGATACGGCCGATCACTTCGTGGAAGACGATAAAAAGGCTATCGCAATGGACGAACCGTATGTCTTCTTTGAAGATGTACCGGATGCTGCCGGCTTCCCGCGGAACCTGCAGACCACCAAACTCACCTTCAACGATGCTTCAGGCCGAAAATGTCTGCTTGGCATGTGCGTCGATGTCACGGAAATGACCAGAGCCAAACAGGCCGAAACGGAAGCCCGCATCAAGCAGCAGGAACTCGATGAAAAGCTCGCCTTACACGAACAGCTGATCGCCCACGAAAAGTCCAAAGACCAGCAGCTGCAGCTGATCACCGCACTGGCTTCCGACTACTGGAGCGTCTATTATATCGAACTCGACAAAGATGAAGGCGAATGTTTCCAGTCGCACTCCGGGATCTCCGGCGGTTTCAAAGTCGGTGACCGCTTCCGATATCTGCAATCCGTCACCAGATACGCAAAACAATATGTCTGCGAAGCGTATCTCGATGAATTCTTACGTTTCATACAGCCGGACAATATCCGGGAAGGATTGAAGAACCAGAGAGTCATCTCCTACACCTACATGGTGCACAGAGACGGCAAAGAGACCTATGAATCCGTCAAGTTCGCCGGTGTCCGTCATCCGGAAGACAGAGACGACAACCTCGTCCATACCGTCTCCGCCTGCTTCACCGACGTGGATGCCGAGACCAGGAAGTCACTCGACCAGTCGCAGGCCTTATCCGATGCCCTGATCGCTGCCAAGGAAGCTTCCAAAGCCAAGACCACCTTCCTTTCCAATATGTCGCATGAGATCCGTACACCGATGAATGCGATCATCGGTCTCAACAACATCGCTCTCAACGATGAAGACGTCAACGAAAAATCGAAAGTCTACTTCTCCAAGATCGATGCTTCCGCAAAACATCTTTTGAGCATCATCAATGACATCCTGGATATGTCGCGTATCGAATCGGGAAGGATGGTCATCAAAAACGAAGAATTCTCCTTTGCCAGGACCCTGGAACAGGTCAACACGATCATTTCCGGCCAGTGTCATGACAAGGGCTTGCATTATGAATGTCACATCAACGGCAAGATCGATGACTACTACATCGGCGATGACATGAAGCTGCGCCAGGTCATGATCAACATCTTAGGAAATGCCGTCAAGTTCACGCCGAAAGGCGGTCGCATCACCTTCACGATCGAAGAAGGCAGACGCTTCGATAAGAAAGCAACATTACATTTCCGCTTTGAAGATACCGGTATCGGCATGTCGAAAGACTACCTGCCGCACATCTTTGAAGCCTTCTCTCAGGAGACCGCTTCCGCAAACAATGTCTTAGGCTCGACGGGCTTAGGCATGCCGATCACCAAGAACATCGTCGAACTGATGAACGGTCACATCGAAGTCGAATCCGAAAAAGGAAAAGGTTCGACCTTCATTGTCACGGTAACGCTGGGTGAATCCGACCGCGTCGGATCCGATGATACGGGCGTACCGATCGATCCGCACAAGATGTCGGTCTTAGTCATCGACGATGATCCGATCGCTCTGGAACACGCCAGGATCACCCTCTCCCAGGTGAAGATCACCTGTGAGACAGCCGATTCCGGAAAAAAAGCCCTCGAGATGATCTCCATCCGTCACACACGGATGGATGACTACGATCTGATCCTGGTCGACTGGAAGATGCCGGAAATGGACGGTGTGGAAACCAGTCGTGAGATCCGTAAGATCGTAGGCAACCATACCCCGATCATCATCCTGACTTCCTACAACTGGGACGACATCGCCGAGCAGGCAAAAGAAGCCGGTGTCGACTCCTTCGTCGCCAAACCGTTATTTGCCGGCAACGTCTTAGAAGAATTCAAGACCGCCTTCAAATTCAAGAATGAGATCCTGCTGGCCTCCAAGGCTGATCTCAAAGGCAGAAAGATCCTGCTGGCCGAAGATGTCAGCATCAATGCCGAGATCATGTTCATGATCCTGCAGAGCCGGCAGATCGAAGTCGAACTCGCCGAAAACGGACAGATCGCTTTGGACAAGTATCTGGAGCACGAAGACGGCTATTACGATGCGATCCTGATGGATATGCGCATGCCGGTCATGGATGGTCTGGAAGCCACAAGAAAGATCCGCGCTTCTGACAAAAAAGATGCGGCTGTGATCCCGATCATCGCTCTGACAGCAAATGCCTTCGATGAAGATGTACAGCGTTCCCTGCAGGCCGGACTCAATGCCCACTTAAGCAAACCGGTGGACGCAGAGACCCTCTTCAATACGCTGGAATCGCTCATCCGCTACTAAAAAAATACAGCGACCGGTTCACACCGGCCGCTACTTTTTTGTATGTCTAGAATTCTTTGATATAGGCATCGCCATCTTTAATGAAGCCCTGTGACTTCAGATATTCCTTGTGGTTGACATCCGGTCCTCTGTAGATGATCTTTTTCACGTCGCTTCTTGCGATATGTTCAAACAGGAAACCGCCGATCGAGAAGTCCCTATATTCGGGGATCGAATAATCCAGTTTCAAGTCTAACGCATCGCCTTCCATTTTTCCCAAACTCATGCCGACCGGCTTGCCCTCACAGAAGACGACATAGTTTTTATCGGTCTCCTTAAGATCCAGTGAGATCCCCGGGAAACTTTTTTCGATATCTGCACGATAGTGCTTCAGAAGATATACCAGCATCGTATCGTCATTGTCACATTCCACCACTTCATAGACCTTATCCTGTCTTGACATCTTCCATAAGAAGTGAAGATTGATCAAAACCAGACACAGATTCATGAAAGCGGTCGGATAAGACTTGATGATGAAGGCATAGATCGTAAAGATCACCGAACCGATCGTATTGATGATCCTGAGCTTCACGACCGATGTCATCAGCATCGATACCAGGACCAGGAAAGATCCCAGATAACCGAATGCTTCGATCAGAAAATTGGAATTGAACATGATATACTGCCTCTCTATTCTTCTATACTATTCTTTTCAAAATGATAATCCGAACTTATCCAGCCATAGACGTCTTCATGGGCCTTCGGATATCTTCCCATCAGTGATTCTCTGATGTCTTCAAATCGATCCGGAGAGACGCATTTCACACGTCCCAGGATCTCATAATAATCATTCATCGATGTGCTGATCGCCGCCACGGAAAGCTTCATGCCTTTTGACTTATCGTGGTTGTGCAGCAGACGATGGCGGTATTTCTTGGCCTGCGAAGTGATGTAGATATGATCCTCTTTTGTAAACGGTCTTGTCTTGAATTCGATGATACCGACCCTGTCTTTCGACAGAAGAAGGACATCCGGTCTTACCCCGCATTCGTTGTCAAAATCCCAGAGGACATATTCAAAAAGGATGGACAGTCTGCCATAGTTCCTGTTCTTGTTCACACACAGAGACAGCTGTTTTTTCAAAACATCGTATTCATCTTTCCAGGCTTCGACCTGCGCTTTGGTCAGTTTATGCGGTGTCACATACGGATAGTTATCTTCCATCGCCGCCAGGAAAGTCTTCTTATCGATGCTTAAGAATTCATCGATCGATGAACAGAAACAGAAATTATTGATATACTTCTCTGACATCAGCTAGCGGATGATATAGGCATCGACGATCTTGCCGATATACATGGTGTGATGATCGTCTTTCGTTTCCGGCAGGGAATAATACTTCTTCAGAACTTCTTTGTCGATCGCTTCCGGATCCTGTCTCTGCTTATAGATGACTTCGCACTCGATCGTCAGCGGATACTCTTTGATGCCCGGAACGAAGTTGACATTGGCAGGCACCGTCGTCACATATTCGGCTTTGTCTACATCGGCACCCGACATCGTTCCGAAGACCCGGAAGACCTCGGGATCATATCTTCCGTCTAACGGCATGGAAAGCGTGAACTTCCCGGTCTTGTCGATCTGTTTCTTTGTGAAACGGGAATCCCGGACATAGACCGTGAAAGTCTCCATGCCCCAGATGACACCTAAGTGACCCCAGCCGATGACCATGGAATTGAATTTTTCACAGTTGCTATTTAACAAGATCCCGGGTGCGATCTGTTTATTTATCGTTTCTGCATAATCAAAAACATTGATCTTTTCTTTCGCCATAATGATGAAACCCTCTCTTTTTCTTCATTTTATCATGTATGAAATCAAGCAGCTAAATGGCGCTCTGTTATAATTTGTAACGAAAGAAGGAAAGGACATGGAATTCTTACTGACCAACCGCGCACGTTATTACTTCAAACAGATCTCCGATATTCCAAGAGCCAGCCGCAACGAAAAGGCAGTATCCGATTACATCGCCGCTTTCGCAAAGAAGCACAGCTTGAATTTCATACAGGATGAAGTACACAACATCATCGTCAACAAGCCGGCATCCAAAGGATATGAAGATGCCTTACCCGTCATATTGCAGGCACACACCGATATGGTCTGCGAGAAAAACAAAGGTGTCGAACACGATTTCGACAAAGACCCGCTGGACCTCTATGTCGATGAAGAAGGCTTCTTACACGCCAGAGGCACGACCTTAGGAGCAGATGACGGCTATGGTGTCGCGTACATGCTGGCGATACTGGAAGATGAGACCTTGAAACATCCGGCCTTACAATGTGCCTTCACTTCCATGGAAGAGATCGGCCTGCTGGGTGCTCAGAAATTACAGAAAGAAGATTTCTATGGCAAACGCTATGTCAACCTCGATGCCGGCGGCGAAGATCAGACTTCCGTCTCTTCTTCCGGCGGTACCAGGACGAAGATCACAAGAAATGTGGATCTTCAAAACGATGACAATAATGCCTGTATCATCCGCATCCGCGGTCTGAAAGGCGGCCATTCTGCCGGCATGATCCATCTTGAACGGGGCAATGCGATTCAGATCGCCGTCAGATGTTTATATCATCTGATGAAGACGAATAAAGATATCCGACTGAGCGATATCAGCGGCGGCGACAAGATCAACGCCATCCCAAGGGAATGCGATATCACCTTCACTTCGTCAAAAGATTTTGAGGAACTCAAAGCCTGTGCACAGGAGATCTTCGATCAGATCGCAAAGGAACTGCAGTATTCCGATGCCGGCTTCAAAGCGAGCATCGATATTTCCGAAAGACAAGGCAGATCTTTAAGCACTGCCGAGACAAAGAAGATCATCGAGTTCCTCTACGTCTTACCAAACGGCCTGCAGCACTCCTCGATGGCGATACCGGGGCTCTCGGTCGCTTCGTTAAACCTGGGTGCAGCCGCCATTGAAGAAGGTGTTCTTCGCATCAATCATCTGATCCGCTCGGCTGCCGCTTCCCATGGCGATCAGCTGATCGCACAGTTGAGGATACTTAGTGAAAGCTTCGGTTCTGACTTTGAAGTCATCAGCCGCTACTACGGCTGGGATTATGAGAAGGATTCCCCGTTCCGCAGCATCTTGAAAGAAGTCCTCAAAGAAAAAGGCATCGAGATGAAGGAACACGCCTCACACGGCGGTCTTGAATGTGGGGTCTTCAAAGGCATGATCCCTGACCTCGATCTGATCTCCTACGGTCCGATCAGCTACGGTGCCCATTCACCGGAAGAAAAGATGGATCTGGCTTCCTTCGACCGCTGCTACGACACGCTGGTCAAGGTATTGGAAAGGGCAAAATAAAAGACCTTTGCAACAAAGGTCTTCCACTCAGAAAGGCATCTGCCTTTCTTTTAAATTTCTTTATTTTCAGATCAGATCGATATGCGATGCATAGATCTGACAGAGTTTTTCTCTGGCCTGTCTGGCCTGATCCGTCCAGAAACACAGCATATCGAAGCCATGGACATCGCCATGATAGATATCGATATCCGCCTCTACGCCGTCCCTTCTGAGATTCTCCACATAGTCGATCGTCTCCTGATAGAAGGGTTCGCCGTCACACACGTACGTGTAGCAATACGGTAATCCCGAATAATCTTCCTCCCTGGCAGCCGAGGCATAGGACGGTACCTCTTTGCCATACAGGTCACCGAGATACTTGCGCCAGCCCCAGTGGTTGCGTCTGGTGTTCCAGATCTTGCCGCGGTTGTTTCGCGAAGATTCCGTATCGTAACAGTCGATCATCGGATATAACGGCAGATGCATCGCGATCTTCACTTTCTTCTGGTCCCTGGCATACAGACACAGAGCCGCTGTCAGTCCGCCGCCGGCACTTTCGCCGCCGACGACGATCTTGTTGCGGTCGATACCAAGCTCTGAGGCATGTTCCCACATGTATTCCAGAGCCGCATAACAGTCATGCAGAGCCGCCGGATATGGGGCCTTGCTGGCAAGAGTATATGCCGGCGAGATGACGACAGCGCCATATTTTTCTGCCAGCATCTTTCCACAGGAAAAATCGACCATGGAAGCCATGCCCAGCATATAGCCTCCGCCGTGGATCCACAAGATCCCCGGAAGACTGCCGCTTCTTTTTTCCGGCTTCAGGACGATCATCTTCATCTTTCGACCGCCGGATCGGATATAGAGATTTTTCCTTATCATAAAGTCTTTTTTTTGATCGAAGAAAGGCCTGCCTTATGACAGGCCTTCATCGTTAATTGTTTGTATAAAGATCCGCACTGATGGAAACGATGATGTGCGAATAGGTCGGGAAATCATCCGCATCGGATAATGAATGATCGCCGACGATCACATACAAGAGCGTTCCATCGTAGTACTTCTCGGAGTATTCGCCCCAGATCTCATAATCGGTGAATCCGCGATTCTTGAGATACTGTTCGACATTCGCCTTGGTCGCCGCATAACCGATATCATAATCCGACAGCATCGTCTTCATATCTGCGAAGCTGTCCAGATGTCCCATCGGAACGACCGGACCGGAAGAGACGACATAGTCGATCTTGGCACCCTTGACTCTGACGCCCGTATCGTTGGATACGATGTTGCCGGCCGGTATGATCGATGACTGTACCGTACGGATACCGACATTGAGACCGCTGCCGCGGATGAACTCCAGCAAGGAGGCTTCCGTCTCACCCTTGAAATCCGGAACCGTGACATAGGTATCGTAACCCGCAGAGACCACGTAAGAGACCGAGTCACCTGTCGAGTATTTACCGATGTTGTAGGAGATGATCCTACCTTCCGGAACGGTGTTGGACTTCGATACGGAACGGCTGCCTTTCAGGCCCATGCCGTTGAGGTAGTTGAGCAATGCTTCTTCGCTTGCCCCTTCATAGCCTGACACGACTCTCGCCGGACCAAGAGAAAGGCCGTATTTCCATTCTTCGCCTTTTTCATAGGTACCGTAACCGTGGGTGACGATGTATCCTTCATCGATCCTTGTCGAGTAGGCATCACGTCCGTAGATGTGCTTCGGCGAAAGAGTGAGTTCCCTGGCCTTGGCCTGGAAATCCGCTTCGCTCAAGCCGATGTAGCTGCCGCCGATGACTTCGATCGCGTTGATGCAGATACCGTAGTTGAAGACTTCGCCTCTCACGTAGGTTCCCGAACCGTGCCATGCGATGTTGCCGAAGGCGACATCCTTGTTGAAACGGTCACGCGAAACGTTGTGGTTCGGTTTGAGACCGAGCTTCATCGCTTTTTCTTCAAACTGTTCGACTGTCAGACCGATAAAATCGCCAAAGACGATCTTGATCTCGGTATCTTCCGGTGTCGTTTCCTTCTTCGGACCGGAAGAGATGTAGACAGTGACCGGCGTATCCTTATGAATACCGGCGACCGGCAAGATGCGGATGACGTGGTTCTTTTCGACGGAATTGGATGGTTCTTCGATATAAGTCAGAGACTGGATGCCGGAATTCTGACGCCAGAGTTCGACATCGGATTTCTGTGTCTCTTCATCGATATACAATAGCGGGATCTCAGCGACTGAGCCGTTGGAGATCTTGAATGCGATATCCGAATTCAGACGGCTGCCTGCCTTGACGGACTGTTCGATGACCAGATCCTTGTCTGCCCCGTTGCCATCGGCATAGGAGACTTCGCAGGCATATTTCGTATCGATCTCGGAACACCACTTATAGACTTCCGAAACATTGTGTCCGACAAAATCCGGAACGGACTCGGATGCGCAGGCACTTAAGTCAACAAGCGACAGCAAGATACAAAGAATGATGATCCCCTTGTTTCTCATCATCTGCTCTCCTACTGCATTCCCATGACGATGGAATTGAGTTCGTCGATCGTGATGCCGTTGCCTTCGACTTTCTTGTATTCTTTATCCGTTACGGTCAGAGAATAATGGGCAACGTTGTTGCCGAACAGCGCGACGTTGATCGTTTCGCCGTCACCATAGAGGTCGACTTCAAGACCCTTCAGGTAATCCTTCCAGTTCTTGGAATAGGTATTGTAATCACCGGAAAGTTCCTGACCTTCATAGATATCCGACTTGCGGACCGTCAGCTTGCGGTCTTCGCTTTCATAGTTGGCTTCGATGATGCCGTTGATATTGTAGCCGTACTTCGTCAGTTTGAAGCCTTCCGGAACAGCGACCGGCGGATCGAAATCGATGCCCGATCCCGTAACGGCTTCTTCGATATCACCGGTGTATGTCCAAGGGTTGGCCATATTCATCGGTGCGTCTTCGTCATTGGAAACAAAGACGGTCGGTTCTGTGCTTTCCGACTTGTCATCGTGCCAGATCAGTTTGCCCTCAGTGATCTCAAAATAACCGGTACCGTCATTGTAGACTTCCGTGACTGTCGATTTGGTCTCTGACTCAAAGACCGTATTGGTCAGTTTGCCGTTCTGGTAAGTCAGCTGATTCTTTTCCGCATCATAGACGATGTCGAAATCATAATGTGACTTTTCGTAAGCGGAACTTGACCAGTCGATCGTGATCTTGTTTTCCGTAAGTTCGAGTGCTGCTCTGCCGGCAATATCATCATGATACTGACCGAGCAGTTCTTCCGGCACTTTGACCGGTTCAGCCGGTTCGACCGGAGTTTCCGGTTCTGTTTTCTGTTCTTCTTCCTTCTGATTTGCGCAAGCCGACAATCCTACGATCATCATTGCGGCAAGAAGGATTATGATCATTTTTTTCATAAACTTTTCCTCACCTGGTCATTTTTTACATGACCATCACCATTTTAAGGTACTGGCCGCATCATGACCGCAACAAAAAAGCAGTTTTTTTCAAACTGCTTATCGGAATACGACTTCCAGAGAATAATCTTTGGCGACGCCCTTGACGATCGGATTGTAGAGTTCCCAGACGCTCAGTTTGGCAAAGCGGTCGGCAATGCCCGCCACATTGTCTTCATCGAGTTTCTTCTGCATCTTCTTTCTGGCTTCCGCCTGGATCTGGGAAGCCTGCTCGGCCGTCATCTTGATATCTCCGAACGCCAGCAGACCCTTGGTGGTATCGCCGAACTGTATCTCATCTTCCGGGATATTGATCTCTTCCTGCTGCGCATGAGGTATCTTCAGAGTGATCATCTTTTCTTCTTCATTGATGCTGATATCCCCGCTTCGCAAAGCGGAAAGATCCACCGTATAGACCGCCGTTCCGTTGTAGGTGATCAGCTGGTTCTTGGTGAAGACGCCCCAGTTGAGCAGTCCGGTATCGGTGATGCTGGAAACATCGGAGACCTTCTGTTTGAAGACTTCTAGTTTTTTCAGCTTGGACGAATCTCCCAGGATCGCTTCCTCAAAATCCGCTGCCGTGTAACCTAAGAAGGAATCGTTTTCGATCGTCATATCGTGGCCTTCGACCGGCTCATCGAAATGAAAGACGCTGTTTAATCCTTCGCTCATCGCATTGACCTTCGGCACGATCAGATATGCCAGCAGGCCGATCGCCAGCAGGGTCGGCAATGCCGCGACCAGGATATTTTTAAGATTCGATCTGCCGGTTCCTCTGGCAGCTGCTTTTTCTACTTTTTTCAGAAGTTCTTCTTCATCAAATTCTTTTTTCTTTTCGTTTTTATCAGACATAAGGACCTCCTTTGCACTACATTTTTAAAATACACTATCTTGCTTCGAGATGCCAAGCGATCAGATAATCCGTCACGATGCCGTAGGATCGTATGCCTTCCTTCTGTGAGAAAGTCTTCAGATAGGTATCGTTGACTTTATCCGAGACTTCCTGAAGCGGCGAATCGTATTTCTGATAGACCGCCGAAGTATCGCTGCGATCAAGCTTCACCAGCTGATAGCCCAGCTCTTCTTTCGATTTATATAATTCGATCGCTTCTTCGCTGTCCATCCTGTACAAGGCAGAGAAACAGTACGAGAAGGCATTGTAATAACCGCTGTAGATGAAACGGACATCCTCGCTGTTCACGCAAGCCAGGAATGCCGCGAAGTTGGCTTCCTCTTCTGCCGCCAGCCCCAGACGGTGTCCGGCTTCATGCGCCATCGTGAAAGCCAGCGGAACCACCGGCACGGAACCCGGCACTCCTGCTTCACCGCTGATCGGCATGAACATGCCTACGATCCCGTTGTACATCAGATATTCTCCGATCACGGAAAGCTTCTTGACCGGCTTGTCCGAGCCTTTGAAGATCGGATATTCCTCGGCCAGCTTCTGATAGGATGCCCCAGCCAGTCCTGCCATCTCATAGAAATCCTGTTTCAGTGCATGACCGTTTTCATCTCTTTGTATCTTTGCGGCATATTGCGCTGCCTGATCGAAATAATACTCCGTACTTTCATAAAGCTCTTCATAGGAATACTCTTTGACATTCAAAGATAATTCTTCGCTCAATTTCGGCGCATAATGATCTAGCATCCAGCCCAATACCGCAATACTGACAAGGATCGATACGGCTAATATGACATGCGACAGCCAGCCAAAGAATCTTTTCTTCTTAATGATCACGATGACAAGAGACACGATCGTAATGATCGCCAGCAGCAGCGCCGCGATATCCCAGACCGCGACCCTGGTAAAAGAATAGATCTGACTTAACAGTGCGATCCAGACTTTGGAAAGATCCCGATAGACCGGAAAGAAGAAGTCCGGAAATCTTTGAAACAGAAACATCGCCAGGACATCGATCGCAAGAAGGATGACCGCGATGATATAACGTCTTTTCATCCCTTGCATCTTATCACATTCCTCTGTAGCGGGCACCTTTGGCCCTTGGTCCCCAGATCTTCAATGTCATATCTATCCACATCTGCCGGCTCACTTCGCCTCCGTAAGATAGGAGTTCATAATCCACATCATAAAAATGATAAAAGACACCGGTACTCTGATAACCGTTGCGGATATAGAAGCCTCTGCGTCTGACTTCATCATCGTAATTCTCATCTTCTTTGCAGACCTCTTCGATGTCGACCACGATCGATCTTCCTGCACAGGTCTCATGGACATGCTGAAGGATCGCTGTGCCTGCCCCCTTATTCTGATAAGGAACATCAACGCAGATATAGGAAAGATAGATCAGCTCTTCGCTCAGAAAGACATGATATAGACCGATGAGCTTTTCATCCTGATATGCCGCATAAAACAAGGCGTCTTTCCGATACTTGTTCAGCAGAAAACGAAAAGGGATCCTCTCGTTTTCCGGAAAGGATCTCTCATAAAGTCTTTTGATATCTGTGAGATCATCCTGCTCTTTGCGGATGATCTTGTATTCCAGGTTCATATTCATAAGGATCCTTTTCCATTTTAACAGACAAGGATCTGAAGAAGCTGAAAGACGAAGCGCCTTATTCAGATTAAAATGAGAGGGTCTTAGCTTTTAAGCAGGCCCTCCGCCTTTTCAGCTTTTCTGTATCCGTGTTTCATGACTGCCGATATGTTTGTGGAGGTATCAGCAAAGCAGTTGAAACACCATTCACTTCGCGCTCCGCTATCCCTTCCTGCAGCAAGTAAACAGGAAGCCGCCTGACAATTCTGAATGTTAGGGGTATTGTCTGGAAGGAGTAAATGTGATGTTGTTACATCAGTAAAATAAGGAAGCCGGCGGACGGATAACTTTTGTGCGAAAGATGAATACCTTAATCAGAAGAAGAAAATCAGATTTATCCTCCTGCCGCTTAAAAAACGGCACCCATAAAGATGGCAAAACCTCTTTTCAAAAAGAGGCCGATTCAAAACTATTTACTGCTTTTCTTCTGTGACTACTTTCCGGTCACCGGTTCGATCTGGGGAGCAACTTTCTTCCTTCTGGTCCTTTTTACGGATTCCCTGTACTTCTCGATCGCATCCTTTACTTCAGGCTTCATTTCCAGCAACTGTTCGTACTTTTTGATCGGGAGATCGACGATCCCAGAGTAGCGGAACGAAACTGACAGCCTGTCGCGGGTGATGCCCGTGATGACGCCCGGAGAGCCGGTAGCGCGGCTGCGGATTGACTTACCGATTGGGCTCATAGTTCCTCACTTTCTTGGGGAGTTAAATTAAATTTGGTATACCGGAGGGTATACTGACCTTTCTGACCCGTTCGAGTCAGACTATTTTGACTGCAGAATTATTATGTTGCTCAAAGCCTAGTAGGCCATAATTCTAACTTCATTTTACTTAAATTTTGCAACAAATCCGCAATTGTAAAGCTTTTGTAAAGTTACAAAAAGTTCAGATTTGTACCATTTTGATACGATTTTACAATTCCATATGAGACAGAATCATTTTTCCCGTATCGAATGAAAAAGACATGAAGAAGGCGTGACTGCTGTAGCCACGCCTTCTTTGCTGTCGCATTCCGATTTTGAGATATGATACGATACCCGTTTCCCTGTGGGCTTGTACCGTGCGGCAGGATCACATCATGCCAGGGCAAGCAGGCGTGCCTTTTGCTTTTTTGCGGACGTCACGGCAGAGTCCGTTTCTTCGCTCAGACCCCACTCGTTTTCCAGCAGATCGATGATCCGGTCATAGGTCTTCGCAGCATTGGCATAGTCGCCCATGATCTCATAGATATCTGCAATCCCCATTAGTGCGTCCTGGAATCTTGGACGTCGGGTATCTGCGGCAAAAGCTCGTTCATAGATATCGATGGCCTTTTTGTAGTCAGCCTTGGCAGCATAGTACTGAGCAGTCTCAAAAAGTACTGCATCATCTTCCGGCTGCTTTGCCAGAAGCGACTCCATGATCTCATCTGCCGAAGGCTCATCAAAGCGGGCCAGGGCGATATAGGCACGATAGACCTGTTTCATGACGGGGTGTGCCTTCTCCAGCATGCAATAACGCTCCAGCCAGTACTCTGCTTCATCGGTCCTATGATCGGCGATGAGGTTATCGAGCAGGTACATATATGGCAATGCGACTTCGGGGTTCGCCTTTACCAGTTCACGGTAGTAAGCGATGGCCTTAGAGTGATTGGCCATATTCCAATCCCATACGGCGTGGTTCTCCGTCTTGCTTAAGATCCAATAGGATCCCTTATCACCGGGTGCTTGGCAGATCGCTTCTTTTGCATAGTGCGATGCTTTCTTTGCCTCCACATTCATGCGGTGCCAGTAGAGATAAGCGAGAATCTCCGTTGCCCGTTTCTGATTCTTTGGTTCATTAAGTTCGGCCTGCAGGAAGCTTTCAAATTCCCGATAAATATCTGCCGGCAGTTCCTCTTGCGCATCCATCCTATTCTCGATCCGGTTAAGGCGCTGCTCTGTTGTCAGGTCAAACAGGTCATCGATCGAGACACCAAAGATCTCGGCTAAAACAGGAAGAGCAGTGATGTCAGGCATTGCCGCTGCGTTTTCCCATTTGGACACCGACTGTGCTCCGATCCCCAGTTTTTCTGCCAGTTGTTCCTGCGTCAGCCCCGCCTTAAAACGCAGCTGTCTGATCTTCTTTCCAAGTTCCGTCATGTTTTCCTCCTTAAAAAGTGCCGTTTTTGAATACAGCTTCATGATACTTTGACGGTCTGTTCGATACAATAACGCAGTTTTCCAGTTCTCTCGCCTGTTGGTGGAGTCATCGATGAAAAGGCGGTTGCCCGCCTTTTCGGAAATGTTTGTGATTAAATGCTTAACCGATCCTTTTTTTCAGATGAGCAAAACGTTTTGCCATGACAACGTATCCGCCGGTCAGAAGCGCGTTCCAGGCGCCGAACAGCAGAAGCAGCCAGGTCGGGAACGATGAACTGCGCTTGCTTACAGAGGTCGAGATCACTTCATCCCTGGTCACTGCTTCCAGTGTCGAAGAATCGCTGATCGCATCTTCAAGGATCGTGACCAGAACGCCGTCGCCAAGCGAAGTCACTGAGTAGACGTTGTCTGCCGCGTTATTATCATCTATTTTCAGCGAGACGAAATCTTCATACGGAACATTGAAGAAATAGGATTCGACATGACCGTTCTTCTCAATCTGTTTCTCGGAAGCAAGAGAATTCTTCTCCTTCGTGTTTCCGACAACGACGCTGGAGTTGTCGCTGAGCGTGATGATCAGGTTGCCTTTGGAGTCGACTTTGATATTGGTGATGCCGACACTGGTCAGCACCTCTTCCTTCTCGGTCGTGTCGTTGTACTCGGTCGTGTTGTTGTAGATGATCGTGTTTGAAGAACTGTTGTCCGTATCCTTTGAAGAATTGTTCGTATGTGTATCCTTTGAAGAATTGTTCGTATTGTTGTCAGACGAATCATTCTGTCTCTTGTCCGTGTACCGGTCGTTCTCGCTTTCGCTGCTGACACCGTTGGTCACCGTGAAGGTCGAGGTCGTGCCGTCGGTATAAGTGATCGTGTAGGTGTCGACAACGCCGATGCTGGCGGTCTTTTCGAGCGAGAGGATGCCTCGGCCGTCCTGACCGTCCTTGCCGTCACTTGCCTGCGGGATCTTGAAGAGGCCGCTCCACTCCTCCTCGCCCTCATAGCGCCACATGACGGTGTTGGTCTTCTTGTCGTACATCAGTTCGATCTGCTTGGCATCCTGGCCCTTCAGATCGGAGAGCTTATAGAGATTTGTCCACTCCTCATCTCCTTCATATTTCCACTGGACATAGCCCTCCTCTTCATCGACGTTCAGCATGATCTCTCTGCCATCGTCGCCTCTGTCACCCTTGAGGGCATCGCCTTCCAGTACGACGAGTTCCTGCCAGTCTTCGCCTTCATAGCGCCAGAGGATGACGTTGACCTTTTCGTCATACATCAGTTCGATCTGCTTGCCATCATCGCCCTCTTCGCCTTTCAGAAGACCCAGATCAATCAGCGTCTGCCAATCTTCATCGCCGACATAGTGCCACTGGATCTCGTTGATCTCATCACCGGTCTCCGGGTCGGTTTCATTATAGACTCTGATTTCAACCTGTCTGCCCGGGTCGCCCTTGATCAGATGCGAGTCGGAGGATGCCAACAGGTCGTGCCACTCTTCTTCATCGACATAGTGCCACTGGATCATGCCACCTTCATTGACGCGAAGCTCGACTTCTCTGCCCGCTTCACCCTGGTCGCCCTGGTCGCCCTTTTCGCCTTTCAGCTTTTCAATGGAGATCAGGTTGTACCAGGCTTCATCGCCTTCGTAATGCCACTGGACGTAGCCATCCTCCATTCGAAGTTCGACTTTTCTGCCTTCAACGAAGGCGACATCGGAAACTTCGACGAGGTCATGCCATTCCTCTTCGCCGACGTAGCGCCATTGAATGATTTCCTTGTTGCTGCCTTCCGGCGTGTAGGTCCGCAGTTCAACGTCTCTGCCGTCCTTGCCGTTGGTCACGACGAAGGATGCGGTCGTTCCGTCTGTGAAGTAGATCGTGTATGTGTCATGGAGGCCGTCTTCACTGCTGGACGTCTTTCTGATGTCTGCAACGCCGACGCCGTGTTTGACCGTGATGAATGTCTTCGTGCCGTCGGTGTGAGTCACCGTATAGGTATCCGATGTTTCATCGGAAGAAGTCAGTTCGATGGAATACAGGGCGTTTGCCTCCAGATACAGATATGTGATGTTGGAGTTGACGCTTTCGTAGAATTCATGCGGACCGGACCTGGTACGAACGGTGAACTTGTATTCGCTTCGTCCGTCAATATCCGCAAACATGTATTCCGTCGTATCGGCATCGACTGTCGCAACTTCTGTATAGCTTCCGTCTTTCTGTATCTGATAGATCGTGTACGCACCGACTCTTCTGTAATCCGTGCTTGGATCGGACCAGGTCAGAAGAATGTTCATCTCTTCGTTTTCATCGAGTCTGAACTCCGATTCCAGATCCGTGACCGGCGGTGTCGGCGATTTGACGTTTGAAACCAGATAGCCGAAGATCGGAACATATTTCAGATCTCTCTTCTGATTTTCCGGATCGTCAAACTGGTCTTCGAATTCGCTTTCCATGCTGGTCTCAAAGACGCTGTCCACCAGAACAATGTCGGACGGCCACGTGACGAGCTGTGAGGTGTAGCCATACTGTTTGGCGGAAGTCTCCGTCAGACCGTAATCCTCCAGCGCGTCCGGGTCCAGGTTGCCGATCGTGCAGCTGGCGCCGATGCCTTTCGTTTCCGTCCTGGATGTGCTGTAGTCTCTCATGTAGTCAAGGGAGACGTGACCGCCTAAAGCCATGCCGGTATGCGGCGTGGCATGCCACTGGAACATCAGCTGTGCTTCAAAACTGAAGCCATGAGAGTTAGATTCTTCATAAGAGGTGGAATGTTCTCTGTCCCAGCTGTATTCCGTCGATGCTGAACCGACGCCGGATTCATACGGCGAATCCTGCAAGACTGTCACATCGTCTGTCGGATAGGACATGTAAGCGTAGGGATTGCCCTCGTTGCCGAGATACTTGTCTTTGATCAGACTCAGATGCGGAATCTTGTCTTCCGGTATGACAATCTCACCGGCTTCCTCGTTCATTTCGGCCGCAATGCGTTTCATTTCCTTGTTGTAGTATTCCGCAAACTCATTGTAGTCGTCGATCTTGGCCCTGGCGATAACTGATTTGCCTGGGAAAGACAGTTCCAGGATATTGTCTTCCGGCCATTCGCCTTTCTTTTCAATCTGATATTTATATATCGTTACCGGTGTCCTGTAAAGCAGAACCTGGTCCTGGCCTATCGCATTCACTGTATACGTATCTGTATCGCACCATGAATTCTCAAAGGATTCCGACCAGTCCGTCGCATAACCGGCAGAAACATTGAATTTGACGACTTCCGCTTCCAGTTCGTAGTCGGCACCGACACCGAAGGAGGTGCTGTTGCCCTGACTGCTTGAGTATTCATAGCTGGTCGTGATGGAATACGACGTTCCCATATCCGTCATCGCACCTTTGACTTCTTCAAAATACGGAGCCGCCTGGACGATTGCCATAACGGCGGGATCGGTGTAGGTGTATTCCTTGCCGACATATTTCGCATGCAGGCCGTCGGAGTCGTTGTCCCAGGCGCAGACGTCATAGTTCAGACAGCTGCTGATCGTACATTGGGTACCGCTTGCCTTCGGATAGTAATGGTCATCGTCTTCCATCGCGTCCTTTTTGGTGGAATAATAGTTCATTGCCTGCGGCTGCGGATTTCCGTCTTCATCTTCGTAAATGCCGCCGATCATGCCCAGCGAATAGATGACCTGAGAAGCATCGGTTCCTGCACTTACGGCCTCTCCTGTGACATAGACGATCTGTTCGTGTCCTTCGTCGTTTCCGTCGAAGTTGCCGACAGCCATGGAACGGATATATGTTTCTTTGGTCCCCAGGAACTCGTCGGTTCCTGTTCCGCTGTCAACTTCCTGGAAGAATTCCGGCTGATAGATGCGCGTGATCTTTCCGTTGTTGTAGCTGAAGAGGTCTCCGCTGATGAACAGCGTCTCCGGATTTCCTTTGCCGTTGAACGCGATCGTCTCCACACCGATCTGCTGCAGGGACTGGTCAGCTGTTGTGGCGTTTCCCCAATCGGTGAAATAACCGCCGCTGGCGCCGTCGCCGCCATGTGTCCAGCTGTTGGCGCCGGTGTTCTTGTCAAACATCAGGAGATCATCGCCCCGATAAATGGCCGTGACCAGGGTCTTCTTATCTACTTCTGCATAGGCGTTTCTTGTCGTTGTGTTGTTTGTGACAGCCTTTCTTTTGCCGTCGTTGGTCCAGTAGCTTCCTGCGACTTCGTGTTTGATGCCCGAAATGATGACCTCATCTCTGCCGTCACCGTCAATATCGCCGGTCGCCAGGCCTGCAGCCATCGGAGCGATATGAGAATTGCCGCTGGAGGTGTCTACGACCGCGATGTTCTTGTCGGCATTTTTGCCGGCTGTGATGTCGTCCTTGTTGTCTTTAATGCCGTAGCTGACCGAATACATCGGGGTATAGTAAGGCCCCCATTTTCCCTGCTGACCCAGCGTGACGCGGCCAACATAGCTTAAAACCGCGAGGTCGTCGATGCCATCGCCGTTAAAATCGCCGCTGCCCAGTGCGACATGCAGACGGTTGTCCACGTCCTGGTCCGGTGTATCGTAATACAGATAATGGGTAAGACCTTTTGCGTCCTCTTTATAGACATATTTTCCGTTCTTTATATCGTACTTATCCCAGCTGTCATCGTTCGGTACGGCTTCATAGCCGTTGTCATCGCCAAGCGTCAGCCTGATGCTTCCGTTGTGCGAGTTGACATAGACCTCCTTCAGAAGCGGCTCACTGCCACAGGCCCAGACGACCAGAGAATCTCTGCCATCTCCGTCATAGTCGCCTGCCGTGATCTGCATGAAGTTCATGGCGTTGAAATCCCACATGTAGTCGTTGTTCAGGGAACCGTGCGAGTCTGACATCCAGGATGCCTTGCCCAGGTCCAACATGGCACTGCAATCGTCGTCCTTGTTTATGACATAGACATAGATGTGCGCCTTTGTATTATCGTTCATATAATCATCGGCATAGACACCGATGACGGCGATATGATCCTTGCGTCCCGATCCGCTCGGGTCAAAGGCGACCGTACGGGCATAGCTCAGCGTGTGGCTTTTGTCGATGCTGTACTCTTTCATGGACTTGTATCCCTCAAGAGGATACTCGTCGTTTTCGGACTTTAAGATATCATAGGATTCGACATTCTTATCTGAATGTCCGTTGTACTGATAAGTCAGCAGCTCCTGCTGCGTATTCATGAAAAAGGCTTTGTTCAGTCCGTATCCATACGGATCCTTTTCTGAGCTCCAGTCGGATGGTGTGTTATCCGCCATACCCGTTATGGTCTTATAGAGATCGGGAACCTTTTCTTCTTCTTCGTTTTCTTCCTCCTCGGCAAACAGGGTCTGTCCTGCCGATGCCGGAATTAAAGCGACGACCATGAACAGAACCGTCATGATCATCAGGATCTTCTTAAATAAATCGTGTCGTTTAATCATGTTAACCCCCTTTTTTTAGAATTACCTGCGTTTCCGCAGACAGTAAACCGTGATACATACCGCCACCACAAAGGAGACCACCGCCACCAGCACATAGCCTCCGGCGCTCTCTCCCAGCAGCGAAGAACCGGCCATGCTTCCGTCGAGGATCGACTGAAGCGGCACATCGATCTTTACGATCACTGCCAGCAGCAGAATCAGCAGCGCACCTGAGGCGCTTCCCCAGAGACGCATCTTTTTCTGTGCTTCCAGCTTTTCCGCTCTCTTGTGAAGGATGGCGATCCTTTCTTCATCTGTCCTCATGTGAATGATCCCTCCTTTCGGAAACAATAAAGTCCTTTCATATACAGAGATACGTAAAAGACCGGAATTCCCCTGAAAAAAAATAAAAAATGTTCAAAGAAC
>JAZQIF010000182.1:0-3186 GCA_045540935.1 Erysipelotrichaceae bacterium
GAATAATGGTCGGCAAAACAAAAGTTAATCTATATAATCATCTGCCAATATCCAGAGAAATGGAAACGGCCATTAAGAAACACCTTTCAGCAAAATTCACTGAGGCAATAGCAAATGAGTATTGGTAAAAAATACTTTCACAGTATGAGATGTTTTTGAAGGATCTCCCGGATTTCGGGGGAAAGAGGAGTCGTCACAATGGCCCCGGAGGTACCTATGATTGCATTTCTATATTTGCATATTATGAGGTTTTGAATCATGAACCAAGTCTTGAGGAACTCTATGAGATGAACTGCGAGGTCTTTCTTCCTGAGTTCAGAAAAATGGCTGGAATCGTAAACACAAACAAGCCACTGCTTCAAAGAATTCTTCGCCTTGCTTTTGTCATGACCGCCAAAACGGACGAAGGCAGAGAAGGTGGCTATATTATGAAGGTGGAGCCTTATAGCAAGGATGGGGTTCGATATCGATTTGAAAGATGTCCAATTGCGGAATTTGCAAAATCTCATGGATATTTAAGTATCATGCCGGCATTCTGCAACAGCGACTATCCTGCAATGGAGTATATCAATGGTGTGCTGATCCGTAAGCACACATGTGCCAACAGTAATGTATGTGACTATTGGATCGTTGGCGATCAATCAATGAAGCGAAAGAGCATCCAAGAAAGACGGATGATAAAGGATACTGGTTCAATGATTAAACCGAAGGAAAGAAGATATGAAAGAGGTTCATAAAAGTGTAAGTTTTGAATGCTTCTCAACATAAATAGTATTTTTTATGTTCTTTAATATATAGGTGAGAGTTGCCATACAGGCACAAAGTATTCCTGACAAGACTCATCTATTGAGCTTTTTCTTTTGTGATCGCGATACGATTGATACCGGTCAGTGCGTGTCGGCATGGCTATTTATGATAAAATAATCTAAAAATACGATATCTGTCTATTTTGCGAATGCCAATAATCTGATATAGGAAATATAAGAAGCAATGAAATAAACCTGGGTCATAATCGTCAATATATTCATCATGATACTCATGCTGGTTTCTGTTGTTTTCTATTCTGACCAGGAAAACAAAAATGCAACGGAAAGACAGATCGAACATTTTGAAAACACGACTGCCACCATGGAACATGTCACAGAGAATTATCTGGAAGGCGAACAGCACATCTGCGACGTATGGGCACGCTATATCGGCAGTAAGAGTATGACCATTGAGGAAGCCGTATCCTTTATCCGGATCTCTCATGTATCACAAAATACTTCCGCCCATATCATATTTCTTGATTCACTGTCCGGTCTTTCAACAAGGGCGAGACAGAATTCTGCGGATGATTATACCGTTTCCTATGAAAGAATAGATCTTTTGAATGATGTCAGTTGGATCTCCGATATAGGAGATTCGATCAATATATCCCGCGCCTATACGAACCCGGTCAATGGCGAACAATCCATTGCTTTCTGCAATTTCATCAGTCTTCGCGATCCTGAAACAGGTGAAGCAAAGGACGCCTTGCTGCTTCGTGTGCTGCCGATCTCGGAACTGGAACAGAAGTGGGTCTTCCCGCAGGAAGGATTTGAAGATGTCGAGCTTTCAATGATCGATGCCGATGGCGACTATATCATCAAGGGCCACTCCTTCAAGAATTCCAGCTTTTTTGAGTTTTACAGATCATATAATGCAACAGATCCTTCTTCTGCCCTGAAACTATTCAAAACGATCACTTCTTCGACCGGTTCTATCGTCATGAACAACTCGCGCGGCGAAGAATGCGTACTATCCTATACTCCGCTTACCAAAACAGAAGGATGGACACTTCTGGGTTTTGTGCCGATGGATAATCTGAAGGTCAATACCGAAAACTGGATGCTGATAGGTTTTGTATCTGTCGGTCTTCTAATCCTCTTTATTTTTGACCTGACAGTCATGCTTTATTTCAACAGAAGGCTGCAGGCGACAGCTGAAGAAGCGGCATCGGCAAATAAGGCAAAGACCGACTTTCTCTCTACGATGTCTCATGATATCCGTACGCCGATGAATGCGATTATCGGTCTTACAACGATCGCGGAAAAGAATCTGGGAGATACGGAATCGGTCAAAGAGAACCTGCGGAAGATCTCGATGGCCAGCAATCATCTTCTCACTTTGATCAACGACATTCTGGATATCTCCAAGGTGGAAAGCGGAAAACTGAACCTCAGTCCGCAAACTTTCTCGATCGTTGAAACAGCTGAAAACCTGGTGAACCTGTCACAGCCGATGATCAAGGAAAAGAATATCAGATTTAATTTCCGTACCAGCGGGGTAGATAAAGAATATCTTTATGCAGATCAGCTTCGGCTGAATCAGGTCTATATCAATATCCTTTCCAATGCCATCAAATATACCCAGCCCGGCGGAACTGTCGATGTGGATCTGCGTGAAGAGGAAAGCGACCTGCCGGGTCACGTCCGATTGACCTACATCGTTGCCGACACCGGCATGGGCATGAGTCCGGAATTCATGGAAACGATGTACCAGCCGTTCTCACGTCAGACGGACAGCCGGGTCAACAGCATTCAGGGGACAGGCCTGGGACTTGCGATCACCAAACAGATGGTCGACCTGATGAAAGGAAATATCGACTGTAAGAGTAAGCAGGGAGTGGGAACGACCTTTACAGTGACTCTGGATCTTCCTGTTGCTGACAGGCAAAGAGATGACATGATGCTTCCTGCATTGGATGTTCTGATCGTCGATGACGATGAGATCCTGCTGGAAACAGCAATCGATACACTGGAATCTCTGGGTACCAGTGTCGAGCACAGCACAAGCGGGCTGGAAGCTCTTGAGATGATCGGCAAACGCCACGATGCAGGAAAGGACTATGATATCGTGATCCTTGATTGGAAGATGCCGGATATCAGCGGCGTTGATACGATCCGAAAGATCCGTACGGAAACAGGCTCAGACACGCCGGTTCTGTTAGTTTCCGCCTATGACTGGTCAGATATTGAAGAAGCAGCAAAAGATGCCGGAGCAAACGGCTTTGTCAGCAAGCCGCTGTTCCGTTCCAAACTGTACGATAAGATCAACGAACTGCTCGGAACACAGGGGAAATCTGTTGAACCGGAGAATGACTATTCCGATCTTCAGGGCATCAATATTCTGATCGCCGAGGACAACGATATCAACTGGGAGATC
>JAZQIF010000183.1:0-27982 GCA_045540935.1 Erysipelotrichaceae bacterium
CGTTGTTCGGTTTCGTATGTCTCTTGACAACGTTGACACCTTCAACGATGACACGGTTGGATCTAGGAAGAGCTGCTACGACTTCAGCGGCGACACCCTTGTCATCACCGGCGATAACTTGTACTTTGTCACCTTTTTTGATCTTCATAGCTTCCTCCTATAATACTTCCGGTGCTAAGGATACGATCTTCATGTAGTCCTTGTCACGGAGTTCTCTGGCCACAGGGCCGAAAATTCTGGTTCCGAGCGGCGTCTTATCATCCTTGATGATGACGGCTGCGTTGTCATCGAATTTGATGAAGGAACCGTTTTCTCTTCTTAAACCGTACTTGCTTCTGACGATGACAGCCTTGACGACCTGGCCTTTTTTAGCCGTGCCGCCCGGTGTAGCGTCTTTTACGGAACATACGACAACATCACCGATGTTGGCATATTTTCTTCTGGAACCGCCTAAGCAGCGGATGCCCAATAATTCTTTTGCACCGGTGTTGTCAGCGACTCTTAATCTTGTCTCAGTACTAATCATCTTTGACTCCCCCTTACAGAATTACTGCCTTTTCAACGACTCTTACCAGACGGAAGTGAACTTCCTTGGCGAGCGTTCTTGTTTCCATGATCTCGACAGTGTCGCCGACATGAGCTTCATTGTTTTCGTCACGGACTTTGAATTTTCTTGTGAACTTAGAGCCTTTGCCATATAAAGGATGGCTCTTCTTTTCATTGATGGCAACGACGATCGTCTTTTCCATCTTGTCAGATGTGACCACACCCGTTAAGGTTCTGCGTCTGCTTCTTTCCATTGATCTGCCCTCCTTTATTTGCTTTCTCTTTCGTGTAATACAGTTAAGATCCTAGCGATCGATTTCTTTAATTCTCTGATGCGCATCGGATTTTCGATCGAGCCGGTAGCTCTTGCGAATCGAAGATCGAATAGTTCGACTTTCATTTCATCCAAAGTCTTCTTCAGATCTTCGGAAGATTTTTCTCTGATTTCCTTGATGTTCATAACTATTCACCTTTCTTCACGAATTTTGCCTTGACCGGTAATTTGTTCTGACCGAGTCTTAATGCTTCTCTCGCCGTTGCCTCATCGACACCGCCGATCTCGAACATGACTCTGCCCTTCTGAACGACTGCTACCCAGCCTTCAGGAGCACCTTTACCGGAACCCATACGGACTTCCAGAGGCTTCTTAGTGATTGCCAACTGCGGGAAGATCTTGATCCAGACCTTACCGCCACGGTTCATGTATCTGGTCATGGCAACACGGGCTGCCTCGATCTGATTGGAAGATACATAACCACCTTCAGTAGCGACGAGACCGTATTCACCGAATACGACTTCTCTGCCGGCTTTCGACTTACCTTCGTAGCTCAGACGATGAGGACGACGATACTTAGTTCTTTTAGGCATTAACATAATTATTCAGCATCCTCCTTTGTTGTTTCAGGAGCTGCAGGAGCTTCAGCTGCCGGAGCGGCTGCTTCCGCATTGTTTTCCTGTCTTCTGAAATCTCTTCTAGGACGTCTGTCTCTCTGCGGACGGCCCATGGATTTCGGTCTTTCCGGTTCCTTGACCATTTCGCCAGGGAGGACTTCGCCACGGCAGATCCAGACTTTGACGCCCAGCTTGCCATATGCAGTCATAGCTTCTTCCCAAGCATAGTCGATATCGGAACGTAATGTATGTAATGAAACGGAACCTTCAGAGTAACCTTCGCTTCTTGCGATATCGGCACCGCCTAAACGGCCGGAGATCGCAGTCTTGATACCCTTCGCACCGGAACGCATCGTCTGCTGGATAGCACGCTTCTGCGCAGTACGGAAGGACTGTCTTTCTTCGAGCATCTTGACGATCTTCAAAGCGACGAGTCTTGCATCAAGATCAGGGTTGGCGACTTCAACGATGTTGATGTTGATGTCTTTGCCGCCTGTTAACTTGACCAGGTTCTTCTTTAATTCTTCGATCTTGGATCCGTCAGATCCAACGAACATACCCGGACGGGCAGTTCTGATGATAAGGTTGACACGGTTCTTGCTTCTTTCGATCTCAACGCGTGAGACTAAGCAGTCTGCACATTCCTTGAGGATGTAGTCACGGACCTTGATGTCTTCCAACAATAAATCACCATATTCTTTTTCGGCATACCATCTGGATTCCCAATCACGGATGACGCCGATTCTTAATCCTATCGGACTTACTTTCTGACCCATTGTTTTCCCCCTTATCTCTCAGCAACGACCACAGTGATGTGGCTGGTTCTCTTCATGATCGGTGAAGCTGAACCCTTTGCACGCGGCATATATCTCTTTAATGTGATACCTTCATCGGCGTAGCAGGCCTTGACGTAGAGCTTGCTTTCGTCCATCTGGAAGTTATGTGTCGCATTGGCACATGCACTCTTGAGGACCTTGCCGGTGATCCTGGCAGCTTTGTTGGGTAAGAACTTGAGGATAGCAGCTGCTTCCTTGACATCCTTGCCTCTGATCAGGTCCAAGACCAGCTTTGCTTTTCTGGTCGTGACTCTGACCGTCTTTGCCATTGCCTTAACGTCGCGCGGTTCAGATTTTACGACTTCTTCAACTTTTTTCTTTGCCATATTTTCTCCTACGCTTTCTTATCGGCATTGGCACCATGTCCACCGAATTTTCTTGTCGATACGAATTCGCCTAACTTGTGGCCGACCATGTCTTCTGTGACATAGACAGGAACATGTTCCTTGCCATTGTGAACAGCGAATGTATGTTCAACGAATGCAGGGAAGATTGTAGATCTTCTTGACCAAGTCTTGATGACTTCTTTTTTGCCAGCCGCATTCAGTGCTTCGACTTTCTTAAGCAGATAAGCATCTACGAATGGGCCCTTCTTTAAACTTCTACTCATTTTCCTTCCCCTTTCTATTTAGCATTCCTTCTTCTTACGATCAGGTCGTTAGAAGCTTTCTTATTCTTTCTGGTCTTAACACCCATAGCTTTCTTGCCCCAAGGTGTCATCGGAGACTTACGACCGATAGGTGAACGTCCTTCACCACCACCGTGAGGGTGATCGACCGGGTTCATAACGGAACCACGGGACTGCGGACGGATACCTTTCCAACGGTTTCTGCCTGCCTTGCCCCAGTTGATCAGAGAGTAGTCTTCGTTACCGACGGAACCGATGGTCGCACGGCAATTGCCTAAGACTTTTCTCATTTCAGTGGAAGCCAGACGGATCGTGACGTATTTGTCTTCGACCGCTAAGATCTGTGCGGAAGCGCCGGCTGCTCTTGCAAGCTGACCGCCCTTGCCAGGTTTCAATTCAATGTTGTGAACAACAGTACCTTCCGGCATGTTTCTCAGTTCGCAGCAGTTGCCGACCTTGATATCGGCCTTTTCACCGGAGACGACCGTCATACCGACGTTGAGGTCTTTCGGTGCGATGATATATCTCTTTTCGCCGTCTGCGTAGAACAGTAAGGCGATGTTGGCGTTTCTGTTCGGATCGTATTCGATCGCTTTGACAGTAGCCGGGATATTATCTTTATTTCTCTTGAAGTCGATGATCCTGTATTGCTGCTTGTGACCACCGCCCTGATGCCTGCTTGTGATCCTGCCCATGTTGTTGCGGCCGCCCTTGGATTTCTTGGAGGCTAAGAGGCTTCTTTCAGGAGTGCTCTTAGTGATCTCTTCGAAGGTCAGAGTGGTCATTCCGCGTCTGCCAGGAGTCGTAGGCTTGTAACTTTTAATAGCCATTTTGTTTATTTACCTTTCTTTATGCAATTATCCGGAAATAGCATTTTTCTTCCGATAGTTTGATCGATTACTTATCAGCTAAGATGTCGATCGTGTAACCTTCTTTGAGCTTGACGTAAGCTTTCTTAAGATGGTTTGTCTTACCAACGTATCTTCCCATACGTTTGGTCTTCGGCTTCTGGTTGACAACGTTGACGTTGGCAACTTTTACATTGAATATTTCTTCAATGGCCTGTTTGATCTGTACTTTATTCGTACCTTTTCTTACTTCGAATACGACCGTATTCTGGCCTTCCTGGCTGCGGATCGTCTTTTCTGTGACGAGAGGACGAACGATGATGTCTCTAGCGTTACTCATTACCTAAAACCTCCCCGATTCTTGCCGCAGCAGTCTTTGTCAGGACTAACTTGTTGGCATTCTGCAGATCATAGATGTTGAGACCTTCAACAGATACCATGACGACATTGTTGAGGTTTCTTAAGCTCATGTAGGCGTTGTCGAAGTTTTCTTCGAAATCAACGACGAACAGTGCTTTTCTGTCGATTCCAAGATCATTTAAGACCTTGACGAAATCCTTTGTCTTGATCTGAGGCATCTCTACGTTTTCAACGCAGATGATGTTGTTGCTGTTTGCTTTGAGTGTCAAGCCGGAACGTAAAGCCAATCTTCTGACTTTTCTGTTGAGCTTGAAGGTGTGGCTTCTAGGAGTCGGACCAAACGGAACGCCGCCGTGTCTGAACTGTGTAGCACGAGTCGAACCCTGTCTGGCTCTGCCTGTACCCTTCTGTCTGAACGGTTTCTTACCGCCGCCGGATACTTCAGATCTGCCCTTTGTATCGTGGGTACCCTGTCTCCAGGAAGACTGCTGTCTTAAGACTGCATCGAATATAGCCTGTTCGTTGACTTCACACTGGAACACTGAATCGTTAAGTTCAACGTCGCCGACTTTCTTACCAGTTAAATCTAAGACATCTAACTTCATAATTATTCAGCCTCCTTTGTCAAGAGAACCTTAGGTTCTACATGTTTGACTTTCTTAGTAGTGGTCTTGACCATGACCAGACCCTTTTTCGGGCCCGGTACGTTGCCCTTGACCAGCATGTAATTCTTTTCAGTATCGACCTTGACGACTTCCAGGTTCTGGTTAGTCGTTCTGAATCCGCCGTCCTGTCCAGGCATTGGTGTATTCTTTTCGATACGTCCGTTGTTTCTACCGGTGGTAGCCATGGAACCGACATGTCTGTGGACAGGTCCGGCACCGTGAGTTTCCGGCAGCATATGTGCGTGATAACGCTTGATTGTTCCTGTATATCCTTTACCCTTAGAGATACCAGTAACGTCTACCATATCACCAGCGGAAAAGATATCAACTTTTACTTCTGCACCGACTTCATAGTCCATCTCGTCAGACTTGACTTCTCTGATGTACTGCTTCGGAGCTGAGCCAGCCTTCTTAGCGTGGCCGATTTCCGGCTTAGTTGCACGGGATTCTTTCTTGTCGATGTAACCTAACTGTAATGCTTCATAACCATCAGTCTCAGCATTCTTCTTCTGTAATACGACGTTCGGTTCAACTTCGATCACAGTAACAGGGATAAGGTTACCTTCGGCAGTGAAGACCTGAGTCATACCAAGCTTTCTTCCAAGTATTCCTTTCATGATGTTCACCTTTCTTTTTCTTACAATTTGATTTCGATATCTACGCCACTAGGCAGTTCAAGACGGCTGAGGGCATCGATCGTCTTAGCACTTGGCCCAATGATTTCGATCAAACGCTTGTGCGTTCTGATTTCGAACTGTTCTCTTGAATCCTTGTTGACATGAACGGATCTTAAGACAGTTACGATCTGCTTCTCTGTAGGAAGCGGGATAGGTCCGATGACCTTCTTGACACCGCCATCTTCAGCAGCCTTGACGATCTTTTCCGTCGCTGCATCCAATGATCTGTGTTCGTAAGCTTTTAATTTGATTCTTACGTTGTTTTTTGCCATAGAATTTTCCTCCTGTATTCCATTAATCCCCTTTGGGATAACTCGCTCCTTGTAAGTTCCCTGGTTATCACACCAATCACACGGGGATTCGTGTGCCAGCAATCTTCCATATCTTCGCGAGCGCCCGTACATTATATGATTTTAT
Organism: Erysipelotrichaceae bacterium; assembly: GCA_045540935.1. Classification (GTDB taxonomy): domain Bacteria; phylum Bacillota_I; class Bacilli_A; order Erysipelotrichales; family Erysipelotrichaceae; genus Colivicinus. The sequence goes on from JAZQIF010000183.1 coordinate 5,869, forward strand.
TCAGGGATTTTCAATATTTTTTTTCTCAGAAAGCCCTATTTAAAGGACTTTTTCAAACATCGCTTATACAACGTCTGTTGGTGTTTCTTTTTGCAAGCGTTTTCATAGAAAATAAAGGGTATAAAACGCATTTTTATACCCTCTTTTTCTCATTTTTTCCCAAATTATTTCCCGGAAATATATAGGATCATCTGTTCAGAGTCCACCTGGCCTCTAAAACGATATCTCCAGTCGAACCCTTGGCAATGGAAGTGATCTTTGCCGCCTTGACGTTCCCTTTTGCGTCTGTCGTAAGTTTATACCAGCCGGCAAACTTATAGCCTTCCCTTGAAGGATTGACTAACTTGATCGCAGCAGAATCAACAGAATAAGATTCCGGATTCGGATTGTCTGATACAAAGGAACCAAGTTCTCCGCGATACGTGATGGTATAGACATCCTTGTTCCACTTTGCGTACAAGGTATGATCGCCGATCTTTAATGACGTGACCGGTTCACCGGCAAATCCTTCATCCTCGTACCAGCCGTCAAATGAATAGCCCTTTCTGACCGGCTCTTGAAGAACGATCGGTTGATCAACATTGTATGAAGTCTTGTTTGCGGAAACATTCTTGCCGCCATTAAGGTTGTACCTGACTTTATAAGTTATATATTTGAAAGACGTCGGCACAAGGACGACCGTCTTATCCTGTACAGATGTCAGATTCTTTATCTTCAGGTTGGACAAGGAGACAGTCTTGAGATCGTCATTCACATAGGAATACTTCGTGACCGACTTGCCAGCCATCGAAGCAAACAAAGGTGCAGGGATCGTTTTTGCGACATCGTAAGTAAAGACATCATCTTCCGGTACGACTCTTTCTGTGTTTCCATCCGCATCCGTATATTCGAACATGACCTTATAAGTGATCGGCTCCCATTTTGCATACAAAGTCGTATTCCTGTACTCCAGATCTTCTTTTGTCTTCACTTCGGATACAAAGTCTTTATCCGCATACCAGCCCGCAAAGATATACCCTTTTCTTTCCGGCACAGGCAGTGATATCTTTTCTGTTTCAACAGAGAAAGACTTGTCATATACCGCTTCTTTCGCGATCTTTCCTTTATTGAGATTGTAGGAAAGCTTGTATGTCACAGGGACGAACTCCGCTTTCAATGAGATATTTCCTATCGAACCCTTTGCGATCGAAGAGACCTTCTTGCCCGTAGCAACATTGAACCAACCCTTGAATTTATAACCATCCTTGATCAGTGTCGGAAGTTTGAATGCGACAGAAAGGATATCGTATTCCGCTTCCATAAGACCGGTCTGTTCATTTCGTTGAGCTCTGCTGTCATATGCCTGTTTTGCCGCAAGCCCGCCGCCGTCAGGATCTAAAACGATCTGATACGTTTCGATCTTGAATTCAGCAGTCAATACCAGATCTTCCAGGCGCCCCGAAGTATCGCTTATCGCTTCGCCATACTGATCGACCCACGAGATGAATCTGTATCCTTTTTTGACGGCCGCAGAAAGTTCCAGAGCTTCTTCGACCGTATAGGAAGTCAGGTTCGTTTTCGGATTGCTTGCACCATTGAGGACATACTTGATGGCATATCTGACCGGTGTCCAGACACCGTAAAGGTCATAATCTTTGTTTGCATTGCGGTTAATGGAAGCTACTTTTGTATATTTGTAATTTCCCTTGCTGTCAAGCGCCCTGGTCGCCCAGTAAAAAGAATATCCATCAGCATTTAAGACAGGCAAAGATACCGTTCCTTTGGTCTCATAGGTGTATATGAGTGCCGACAGAGGTTCATTGCCCTTCCAGTCATCGCAAGCGAAAGTGATCGTATTTTTCGCACCGATCCATTTTGCATAAAGGTCCAGATTGCCGAGTCTGCCGACATTGCTGCTGATCTCAGTCCCCTCTTCAAAGTTTTCGGTCGTATACCAGCCTTCAAAGTCGAATTTGCTTCTTGAAGGGATCGGAAGGACGTTTTCATCCTCTATGGTATACGTCTTTGCCGCACCGGAAGGATTGCTGCCTCCGTTGAGATGATATGTGATGGTGTACTTTTCTGCTTTCCAGACAGCGTACAGAGTCAGATCAGCATTGAGTTTGTATTTGCTTCCCGGCTTGAATGTCTCGCCTGTTCCATCAGCTTTGCTGTTCCAGTTTACGAACTCATAGCCTTCACGCTCTGGCAATGAAGCAGAAATGATATAAACGCTGTCGAATTCCTTTTCCTCTGTACCCGGACCGCCGGTTCCGCCGTTTGCATCATAAACGATCGTGTTTGGAAGACCTTTCCAGCCTGCATATACAGTCACGTCTTCGGCAGTGTATTCCGGAATAACAGAGATCTCATTGCCGTTTGTATCTTTCCAGCCGACAAACTCGTAATTATCACGTACAAACAGATTCTCTTGCAACGGATAGGACTCGGAATACAAGCGCAAACCATCTTCCATTTCGCCTGTTCCGCCATTTGCGTCATATATGACTCTGTATGTATTTTCTTTCCAGGCCGCTATAAGATCGAAGTTATCATAGACCGCAGTCGAGAGATCAAAGAGTTCGCCATTCAGATACCAGCCGTCAAAAGTATAGCCGGTCCTTACAGGATCCTCCGGCATCTTCACTGCAGAACCCTCGGCGACCAGGACTGCATTGATCGGTTCTCCGTTTGCCGGATCAAACGATACGGCAACCATATTCTCACTATAGACACCGATCTTTGCATAGTCACTGTCCCAGTCACTTTGTGCGATCTTGTAAACGATCCTGCCATTTTTTGGTTCTAATGCGACTATATTTCCCAGCTGAGCTTCTTCATCGGTCAACGAATATACTGTTTCGCATTCCCCGGATCCCAGATCAAGTCTGATGATTTTATTATTCGAATTAATAAAAGCGCGTGGATAAGAATCGATCATGATCATCGAATTGTAATCCAACGGATCGTAAATATTTCCGTATCCATCATCGACCTTGACTTCAAACCTTTTAAAGACCGTTTCCGATTTCAGATCATACATCTGTACTTCTCTGGAATCAAAAGTATAGTATAATGCGTAGTTTTCAAACAAGCAGATCTGTCTTCTGGGTACATTCCTCCAGAAACTCTCATCATACTTATCAGATGTCGTGACCCCATTATAGACGTTTACCGCTCCCTCGATCGCACTGTAGCGGAACCAGTCTGTAGTATCATGTCCCTTACTGTACAACAGATCTCTGCTGCACATAAAATAGGAGTACGAATCGCGATGCGGAAGAAGATGTGAGCTGCCTGAAGCGATCGGATCATCCCAAGTACAGTCCGCATAATAATACGCACCATCGATCTCAACAAGATTCCATGCGTGATTCAAATTCCGGCTTATGATCGTATGACATTTGAGCCCTGCCCTGTCACATAATTCTTCAAACGCTTCCGCATAGCCCTGACAGACCGCTGTCTTTCTTACAAACACGTCATAGGAGCTGTAATAGGAGTAGGTCAGATCATATTGACAGTTCAAAACGATCCAGTCATGAAAATAGAATGCTTTTTCAATGTCCGACCACTCAGGATCGACGCCGGAAAGGATCCCTCTTACTACGGAGTCATACGTGCCCGTGTCGTCTTTTGTATCGTTATAGACAAAATAACAAGTCAGAACATAGCCGTTAAAACAGCTGTAGCTGAACGTTGATTCAACATAATACAGATCGGGATTTTCGTTCAGGACCAGGATGAAGGCAACTTTAAGTTCATCTGACGTTAAAGAGTATGAACTCAGATCGATCTCTTCTTTTTTGTTTCTCAAAGCTGCCAGCAGTTCATCATAAAAACCTTCTTTTGTCGAAAGCGTCGAACAGATCGCATCAGCAGATGTTTCACTGATCTCCTCGATGCTTTCAAAGCCGCCGGAATGTATGACATATTCTGAAACATCTTCCGTCCTGTATTCAAGCGGATCAGCATCGATTTCAACGGGAACATCGTTTTCAGCAGATGTTTCGGTTTCCTGTATTTCGGCAGAAACGATCTTTTCAGCATCATCCTCATCAGCTTCTATATCGATGCAAGATCCTTCTTCGGCTTCTTTTGATAATACGACAGAAGTTTCTTGTGAAGAATCATGTTCTTCCTCGTCGGCCAGAACGATCTTCGGCATAAATGCTGAACTGCATATTAAATAAACTGCCAGAAAAACAAGCAAGAAACGTTTCATATGATGACCTCCAAATATTCCGCAATCTTAAACCAGCCTAATTATATCATGCAGCGCTTTGATGGACCTAAAGCCTATGCCTTGTTTACTTGGCTTTAAACATCATTGATAAACATATTAAAACCCTGCTAGCAGCATATCATTGCTCCGCAGGATTTTTTACCCTTCTTTTTTGACCGGATCGATCAGCTCACTCTGCCCATCGATCTGCACCATTTCCACGTATTCCAATGACGCGCAATTCTCAATGAGCTTTTTCAAAGCTTTTTCAGTATCGTATCCAATCTGATAAACATAAAGCGATGTACTGTTCATCCTGTTCAGCAGCTTCGCACCGCTGAATTCTTCAAACATCTTTGCCTTTTCTTCTTCATCCCCCTGCGTAAAGCGGACGACGATGCGGGTCGTCTTTCCTTGTTTCTCTGTTTTCTTTACTTCAAATTCTCTTTTTGCCTTATTCAGTGGGTTTGGCACGCTGATCCTTGTTTTCATAGCTTCCATCTTTTCCATTTCTTCTTCACTTATTTTCTGTTCTTCATCAAACGAAACGACATCATCCTTACTAAGCAGACACAGTCCTTCTTCTGTCTGAATGATCAGATTGTATTCATCTTCATTCAGCTTATTGAGCAGCCTTTCATTTTCGACATAAGTCACATCCTCTTTGTGTACGGCAAGAGAAATGATCCTGTCTTCATAAAAGATCGAGTATAGCTCAAGATCACAAGCCACCCCATTCAAGTCAAAAGGCCGTATGGGATCGCTGATCGAAAAATGCGTCTCTTCCCTGTCGGAAAGATATGCAAGCAATAAATCCTCATCGATCGTGCTTTTCTCTGCCGTTTCATGGATCAGTGGAACAATATCGGTCTTATTTTCGGCTGTGCAGCCGCAAAGCGATAGTATCAGAAATAAAGAAATGAAGATCTTTCTCATACTTTAATATTAAACTATTTGCCCGATCTCTTTCATACAGGGCAACAGAAAACACGGTTTCCCGTGCTTTCCATCAAAAAATCATTTAAGAAGGTCTTTCTATTCGACCCTGTTTCCGTCGCGGACCTTCGGCCATTCACTTTGGTAGGTCGCCTGATCCCATTCCATACAGTCGACAACTTTTACCTGTCCGCGGATAACTTTATCAAGCAGAGCCTGATAGGCATCGCGCTGCTGTCTGCTCGTATGGGATAAGAACCATTCGTTTTCTGCCATACCGACACTGCCTTCTTTGATGCCCCATTCTTCCGCTTTGCCCAGCTTGGAGTCCAAAGTCCCGTCAGCTGCCCAGGCGCAGACTTTCTTGAGGGCCTCTCCCTTATACCGTAAAGCTGAAGTGATGATCGTATTTGCCCAGCCTTCGTTCGAATTTTTGAATTGCAGATACTGGTCCACATCGACGCCGATGCACCATACATCATCGTACTCGGAACACTGCGCGATGACGCCATTTCCCAGTCCGCCGGCGACGTGCCAGATGACATCGGCCCCTTTATCGATCTGCGATTGCGTAACTATCTTGTCTAAAGCAGCATCCGCAAAAGAACCCGGGTAATTGATCACATATCTGATATTCTGATCTGTCAATACCTGGCAATACCCGGAGATGAACTGGTTCATGCCCTGGCTGTCCATACCGACGACGACACCGACCGTCCCGGTCTTTGTTAAAACGCTGGACATCGCTCCGGCCGCATAACCTAGCTCTGCGATATCCGTTGTAGCCGCATAACAGTTTGACGGGATGCCCGAGGAAGGGATCACATCATAATCGTAGTTAAAGAACTTCTGCTTCGGATACTTCTTACAGGCTTTATATAAGAATCCTTCATAAGAAGCATTTCCGCAGACGACCAAGTCATATTCACCATCTTCGCAGAGATTTTCAAACCAGTTCATCCAGTTTGCTTCCTTCGTTTCACCTGAAGGATCACATTCAAAGAGATCCACGTCGATGCCGTTATCTGCAGCATCGATCTCAAAGGCCGCATTGGCGATATCGTCATAATACGACTGATCGCCCCTGAATGGAAGCATGACAGCGACTTTTATCGGCCCAGCAGGCTCCACAACCCATTTCGCATAGAGGGTGACATTCAGACCGGCCAGATCGCCATCGTATACATAAGTCCCGACATCGCCAACCACTACCGGTCCGTCCTTCTGCAAGGACCAACCCAGGAATTGGGCATCCTTGCCTGACACCGTCTTTTTCAAACTGCATTTCGGCAGTTTCGTATCCTTGTAGATCACCAGATCGTTCATCTTGCCCGATGTTGCGCCATTTGGATCAAAGTGCAACGTGATGCCCAGAGACCTCTGCGCGATCTTGAAACTTACGGTCTTATATCCGCCATAGTTTCCTGTACCCTTCAAAGTGACTTTGGCTGTACCTTTGGCGATATTGTTTTCATAGGAAACGATCTCATAGTCCGAAGCATTCAGTATCTTGTTATTCAGCTTGACGCTGATCTCAGATTTAAGAAGTTTCACTTGCTTTCCTGTGTAGTATTGAACAGGTATGGTCACTGTCGCCTTGGATATATCGGCTTCCACGATGCGATAGCTTGCATGCAATGTGCCTGCATAGTTTCCTTTGCCTGTAATGACGGCATTGACTACATCGCCTTTCTGTAAGATGTCGTTCATATCCAGTTCCTTGCCATTAAACAGATAAGAGATCTCTTTTTCATAGTCCGTACCGACTGAAAGCTTCTTGCCGTCTGTATCCGTCAATACCGGAACCGATTTCCAGGTGTTGACCTTTCCGGTATAGACCTTGTCAGGGACCTGAACATTCACTGAATACAGATCCTTTTGCTTTATGACAAAAGATTCGGTGATGCTGTCGTAATAGTTTCCCTTTCCTTTGATAGTGACCGTACCTGTGCCAAGCTTGGTATTGTTCTTATAGGACAGAGTATAGTCGGTATTTAAGACCAGAAGTTTCCCATCGAATGTTACAACAGGAAGCGGCTTGACTCCGCCTTTTGTGTAATAGTAGGTATTTCTTCCTTCATCGGCATCCAGTACGACTTCGGTATCTTTCTGCGGCAGGAAGATCTTATTGATCTTGAAGGATTTATTTAATGTTCCCGTATAGCCGCCCATGCCGGTAAAGCCGATCGTAGCTGATCCGGCTTTCGTGTTGTTCTTATAGGAGATCGAATAATCCTTTCCTTCGACAAGCTGCACAGTTCCATAGAAGAGTTTTACACCAGACTGAACGGCCGGCTCCTCGCTGTAGTAGACATCTGTAATACCCCTTACGGTCGCCTTATTGATCGGTAATCCATTGATCTTGAAGGTCTTAGTGATGCTTCCTTCGTAGCTTCCGATGCCTTCGATGGTCGCATAGGCCGTACCCGGAAGAACATTGTTTTTGTATAAAACAATGTAATCCGTACCTTTGCTCAGTATGTTCTTCCCGTCTTTTACCGTGAAGCTCTGCTCCAGTTCTTCCCCTGTATAGGTCAAAGCCTTCAAGGAAGATACAGAGGCAGAAGAAATGGACTTTCTGTTACTTTCGCCGATGACGGAATATGAAACACTCAGGCTTCCTTTATAGTTTCCTTTGAAACTGATATCGATGCCATAATATACTGTCTGTCCTTCTGCACCTGCAGAACTTGGGTCTTCAAATGTCACAGTATAATCCGTATTGTTCTTTAATTTGACGCCTTTGTATTCCACAGAAGTCACATTCGGTTTCTGCACTTTTCCGTTATTGTAAATAAAGGAATCCTTGCTTAAAAGGACGACGACATCTTCTTCAGAAACACTTAACGGAAGGATATTGAAGGTCTTGGTCAAAGTGCCGACATAGTTTCCTTTGCCGGTAACGGTGAGCGTTGCAACACCGACTCTGGTGTTGTTTGTATACTTGGCAGTATAATCGACGCCTTCTGTCAAAAGCGTTTCGTAGTGATATACGGCAAGTTCCTGCGTGATCGGCTTTCCGGTATAGATCTGATCTTGCAGATCATTGAACATGAACGGCTCGCCGATATTGTTCCAGGTCCCTGCCCATTCCACAGAATTTGCAGGATATTCCTCATAGAGCGCTTTGGCTTTCTTTTGAAGCAGACCATTCTCCCAGATGCCTTCAGGCAGATAGGCCTCATTGCGCCAATTTGTAAAGCCTGTGCCAAGGCTGATCTTCTTCAGACTCTCGCAGCCTTCAAACATACTGTACATATCAGTGACGCTTGATGTATCAAAGTCAGAGATATCCAAAGTCTCAAGTGCTGCACATCCGGCAAATATGCCTATCATCAATCCGGCAGATCCTGTTGATAGCCTGCTCAGATCGAGTTCTTTCAAAGATTCGCAATCCTGAAACAGCCAGCTGAAGTTTTCAACATTGGAAGTATCAAAGCTTCCTAAATCGATCTGCTTGAGATCACTGCATCCGGCAAACATCCCGCTTATATCAGTGACTCCTGATGTATCAAGACGGTTCAGATCGACCGATTCAAGGGACCGGCATCTGTAGAACATGCCGCTCATGTCTTTGACATTGCCTGTGCCAAATGGCAAGGTCACATACTTCAAAGACTCGCATCCCGCAAACAGCCAGTAGAGGCTCTCTGCCTTTTCCATATTCAAAGGGCTCAGATCCACGCTCTCAAGGACTTTGCTGCCGAAAAGATAGCTGAAATCTGTCACCTCGCTCGTATCAAAACCATGAAGATCGATCTCACTTAAGGATGAACAGCTGGCAAACCAGGCAGTCATACTTAAAGGCTTTATCGTCTGGTCTTCTGCAACATAGACCCGTCTGACCTGAGATCTGTTTTCAAACCAAGGCGCAAAATTTATCGAAGCATCGAAGTTTTCTTTTTCAATGCCAGAATAAACGATTCCTGCATATTCGTTTTCCTCGATGTCGATGACTTCGTCATAGTACTCTCTGTTTTGATAACCATAGAAGCTTCTGAAGAAGATCAGTTCTCCCTGTTCATTCAAAACGGCATAAGCTTCTTCCTGGCCCCATCTTGCCAGCAGTCTGATATTTCCCAGGCTTCCCGGCCCGACCTTTGTGGTCCTTTTCTTTGCAATATTTCCTGCCTCATCGACCATGAACCAGCCGATAAACTCAAAGCCTTCTTTTGAAGGTTTTTCTAAAACGATCTCATCTTCGATCGTATAAGTCAAAGGATTCGACGGATCATTGATCCCTCCGTCCAGATCATAGCTGATGTCGTAGGAGATGATCTGCCATCTTGCATAGAGTTCATAGTCCTTCGGATCATTTTCCGTATCGATCACAGTGACTCTGTTTCCATAGGCATCATACCAGCCCAGGAACGTATATCCCTCCTTTTGGAGATCGGATAATTCAAGCGAACCGTTACCGTAACCTCTGAAGTAAGATCCCGGATTATCGTTCACGCATCCAATCTCATCGTTATAAGAGATCCGGAAGATTTCGGAAGTCGTGTAGCCTTTCACGACAGCAGTTCCGTTAAATGCGGATTTCATATCCTTCCAGCTGCCATTCATTTTGACGAAAGTCTCACCGGACGATATGTCATCGACTGTTCTGAACCAGCCAAAATTATTCGTTCTCGAAAAGCACATATTGATGCTTTCGCTGCCCTTCTGGCTGATGACGATCGCATATTTCTGCCCTTTCTGTAAAGGGATCGATTCATCCAGTTCAACCGAATGATAACCTGCATAGGTCTCATTTACGGTCTTGCTGGAAACAAGAGTGCCGTCACTTGGATTGTTCTTAACATCAAGATAGACATCGACCGTGACTTTGATGTTGTCGCTGTCTGTCACATATCCGGCACGGTATAACATCTCGTCCTGCTGGGAAACGAAGATGCCGCCTTCGCTGAAATTATTGCCAAAACTCGTATGATACAGCGCAGGTGCTCCATCATGCTGGTAGAGCATCGTATTCTCATCTGCCTTTTCGATCTCAAACTGGCATACTTCCGAGCTGAGAAGTCCGACATCTTCATAAGAGATCCAGAAATAGCCGTCATCACCCCACCAGCTGCCCCAGCTGTTTTTGATCAGCCAGGCACCGTTTTCAGACGGAGCCTCTACGAAATTGTTCTTATCGAAATCATCATCCCAGCCGACAAGCGTGACCGAGTGATTGGAACCTTTGTAATGGCCGTTATAAAACGCATTGGTCTCGGAGTTATATACTTCCTCTTCATAAATGATCGTGCCATCCGAAAGCATGATCGGGAATGCAAGATAAGAGACCTGAACAGCTCCATGCTGCATGAGGACCATCTTGATCGAATCTTTATCGGCGGCACTGAGCCATCTGACATCGGTGACGATGTAATCATCCAGGTTATAGCAGTATTCTTCATTCATGGAAGCGATGAAGGCATCTTCATCGTAGATCTGTGAAGGAAGCGAAGAATAAGGCAGATCTTCTTCATCGACAAACCCCATGCCGCTTGCCAGCATGAACGAAGAAATATACGCATTGCCCCCTTCATCCAGCAGATTCCCATATGATGTATTAGCCATGCCGTCATCTGTGATCAGATCGAGCTTATCTTTGGTTCCGATGTTGTGATAATTGAAGTATGCCAGCTGCAGTTCCGAAAGGTCGAGCTCTTCGCCATATTTCTTTAAAAAGGAACTCTCTGCCGAAGCGGCGATCGCATGTGCCCAGCAGGTCCCATAGCCTCCCTGGCTTTTGACAGAAGAGACCTGTCCATAGTCTCTCAGATCATAAGACGCCGGAAGATCCAAGACATCCGAAGAACGTTCGACCGCAAAAGAAGAAGGATCGACATCGTAATGATGATATCCGAAGCGCGGATCTTCATAGATCTTGAGATCATCCATCGGAACGATCCAGTCATCATCCTTTGTTTCTTCATCGATGACGATCGCATTTTCTATATCTTCTGTTTCACTGATCTCTTCGGACTCGTTTAAAGAGAGATCTTCATCAGGATCCATAGCATCTTCAAGATCTGCCGTTTCTTCAGGTTCTGTTTCCTGTGAGACATCTTCTGTTTCTTCAGAAGTTTCTTTCGGCTCTTCTGTTTCCTGAGAAATCGTTTCCTCTTCTTCTATCTGTGAGGGCGCTTCAGTCTCTTCACTTTCTTCTTCCTTATTTTCTTCCTCCTGATTCAGGACTTCATTTTCATGATATGGTTCCTCTTTCACTTCATCTTCTGCGTGAACGACATTCACACAAAAAGATGTCTGCAAAAGCAACAGGACACTGAGGAATACGCTCATGATCTTTTTCATATTATCTTCCTGCCTTAACAGTTCCATTATAAATGGATAGTACAGAAAAAAGCGATACTTCAATTAAAAGCACAAGAGATAAACTCCTGTGCTTTTCAAAATCGATTAAGAAATAGTTCTTAACGGAAGAGTGACCAGATCGCATTCAGGAATGATTTCTGAACGATCTTGAAATTCACTGTCTTGGTTCCGCCATAGTTGCCCAGACCCTGGATCGTGATCTTGGCTGTGCCTTTGTTCACGTTGTTCTGGTAAGAAACGATCTCGAAGTCTTCCTTGTTCAAGAGATTTCCGTTCATCTTGACGGTGATCTCTGCCTTGTCGACTTTGACTTCCTTACCGGTATAGATCTGATCAGCGATCTTGACGGAAGCGCCGGAAATATTAGCGGTCGTAATTCTGAATTCAGCAGTTACAGAACCTGTATAGTTTCCTTTGCCCTGTGCAGTCACTTTCACAACTGTGTTTGCCGGAACGATGCTGCCATCAGCGATCGGCTGACCGTCAGCATACGTGTAAACGACGTTCTTATCGTAGTCCGTGCCAGCCGATAATTTCTTACCGTTGACATCAGTGATAACGATGTTGGACTTGAAGTTGTTCTTACTGTTGGCAAACTTCTTGTCAGCAGCCGTTGCATTCAAGCCGGACAGATCAGAAGCTGTGATCTGGAAATCCATGCTGATCGTGCCGGTATAGTTGCCCTTGCCCTTTGCCGTAACGGTAGCTGTGCCCTGCTTGCTGTTGTTCTTGTAAGACAGCGTGTAGTCCTTGCCGGAGACAAGTTCAACACCGTTGTAGTTATCAAACAGCTTGAAATCAGGCTTGTTGCCGCCCTTTTCGTATGGCTGAGCAGAAACCGGAGTTGCCGATACATCATTGGATGTCAGATCGATCGCCGTGATCTTGAAGGTCTTGTTGAAGGAACCGGAATAGTTTCCGATACCCTTGATCTGTACAGTAGCTGTACCGACCTTCGCGTTGTTCTTATACGTTACAGCGTAGTCTTCGCCTTCGATCAATGCGAGGTTGCCTAATGCAACTTTGATCTCAGGTCTGACTTCGCCGTTGTACTTCGCTTCGCTTGGCAGACCCTGTACGGATGTGTTGTTGGCATTCAGTTTAACACCGGTGATCTTGAAGTATTTGATAACTGAACCAGCGTAATTGCCTAAGCCTCTGATCGTGACGAAGCCCATACCGACTTCGACATTGTCTCTGTATTCAAGGACATAGTCGACACCGAGTTTCAGTTCAACGCCGCTGTCTTTGACGACGACATTCTGATAGATCGGTTCGCCGGTATATTCAGCATTTCTGATGCCGGTGATTCCTAAGGAAGCGACCGGTTTGAGATCCTTCGTGATCACATAAGTCGTATCAGCACTGCCGGCATAGTTTCCTTTACCGGTGATCGTAACTGTATACGTACCTTCCTCCAAGGAATTCTTGTTGGAATAATCAACTGTGAAGTCTCTGCCGTTAGACAGTTTGACTCCGTTGAAGTAAACAGAAGAGACGTTTGCTTTCTGTTTGTTGTTATTGAATACGAATGCATCTTTGTTGAGGACGATGACCGTATTGTCGTTGCTGATCTGCGCAGGCAGGATCTCGAAAGTCTTGGTCTTGGCATCTTTGTAGTTGCCCTTACCGGTGACTTTGACAGTTGCGGTTCCGGCATTCTTGTTGTTCTGATAGCTTACAGAATAATCTTTGCCTTCGACCAGCATCTTTCTTCCATGGTATACACGGAATTCCTGGGTCTGCTTGTTGCCGTTGTAGACGACATCTGTCAGTTCAGACAGCCAGATCTCTTCCGGAACTTCTTCGATCGAAGCAGGACGATCTTCCGGCAGGATGTCGCCCCAGTCATAGTATTCGGAATCTTCGATCTCGTAGTCGATCGGTTCAGAGACCTCAGCATCATTGTCTTTTTCAAGTTCAGTAACGGTTACACCGGAAGCTTCATCGCTGAGTCTGTTGAAGATGACCTTAGCGATCACATCATCCGTTGCAACGCCTTCCAAATCCGCAAAACCGAATCTGACAAGTCCATCAGTTACTGCTTCTGCATGGTATCTGACGTTGGAAATGATATCCGCAAATTCAAGGATCGAAGCGTCATATTCGACTTCGAACAATCCATTGTGCGTGACTGTGATGCCTTCATCGTTGACCACTGTACCATCGGACTTGATCAATACGACTGCAACATCCGGATCTTCGTTCGTCGGATCGATATCGACAGTGATATCATTCCTGTCTAACAGACTTTCGCTTGTCTTGCCAGTGAAGCTGTCAAGCTTTCCGGCAACTGCCGGCAGACTGATCGGACCGACTTCCGTTTCAAATACGGCTGCTTCATCAACAGAGGCATCCGCATGTCTTGAAGACGTGCTTTCAATACCGATCATTTCCTTGATGTTTTCATCGTATAAACCGGATACCGGCCATACAGAATCCGCGAAGGAACCTAAAGTGAAGATTGAACCGTCATTATAGAGATCGTAGACCATGATCAGGTCGACCTTGTTGCTGGCCTGGTTGAATCTGGACCAGAACAGGTTCGTGCCGTCGTAATACAGAGACTGCCAGTAAGGAATATCTACTGCATCACCGATCTGTCCGATCTTGCTGACACCGAATCTGGAATAGCTTCCGCCATATGGCAGGAATCCTGTGTTATAGATATTTCCTGCTTCATCAAGGAAGAAGACCCAGTCAGTGTTTCCGTAAGTAGAATGATAGTACTGTTCTTCATAAGCGATACCTACCAGGTAATTGCCGCCTGTGAAGCTCGACATATCGAATACTCCTGCATAATCACCCGTCGTTCTGTCGATGATCACTACGTATGTTCCATAAACGCCTAAGAGCTTGTCGCCGAGGCTCGGAGCTGAACAGATATCCATATAACCGATCGATGAAGCACCGACTTCAGTTACATCGTAAGTAACCTCATCTACCGTATAAAGTGTTGACACCCAATCTTCAGAATCGAATGTCGTTACATAGAATTTGCCGTCTTCCGCATAAGCAGTCGAAGTGAGTTCCATCCTCATGCTCGGAGACAGTTTCGTATAATCAGGGATCGTTGCGGTATTGAATTCTGTGAACCAGACTTCACCGTTTTCATCCCAGACGATACCGTTGAGTTCTTCTTCGATCAGAATGAATTCAACATAGCAGCTCGCTGATTTTTCAGGATCTGCTTCGGAAGTTGCCGTGATCACTGTAATACCTTCACCGACACCGGTAACGATACCATTGTCAGTGACAGTCGCGATGCTTTCATCTTCAGAAGTCCAGATGACATTCGCGTTTTCAATGCCCCAAGGAGTGACGGTCGCATTCAGCTTGAAGCTGCCGCCGACTGCGCTGGAAACGTATTGCTGATCAAGAGTGACCTCGATCGGTTCTACCAGTTCTTCCTTGTTCAGGTTGACCTTGACAGTCGTCAGATTGCCCGCATAGTCGTAAGCCTCGACATAGAGGTGGTCAGACATGCTTGCATCATAAGTCAGTTCAAATGTCTGAGAATCCAGTTCTCCCTGTTTCGTATCAGTTCTTGCGCCCTGTGCAAACCAGAGATTGTCATCTTCGTCATAGATGAACAGACCTGCCAGATATTCATTTTCAGAAACAGAGATCTTGATCTCAACGACTTCTGCTTCCGTAGAGAAAGACTGACCGCTTTCATCTGTGCTTTCAAAGGTTCTCGTGACTCTTTCAGCTGTCAGGGAATCAAATACCGGAGCGGTATTATCGATGACCAACGGTAAAGTCTTGGAAGGTAAGACTCTGTCCCATTCGATATTGTAATTTGCATCATAGTAGTATTCCGGAGCTGCCAGGAATCTTAAGACGACCTGATCGCCTTCTTCTGTGTCAGCTTTCGGCGAATAACCATAACCGTTAGTAGTCGTCGTATTGCGCCATTCAGCCTGCGACGGATAGTAGTAAGCTGCATACTTGCTTCCGCCTATCACTTCAGAACCTTCGATGACTTCGCCATCAGCATTCGTCACATCGAATCTGGTCGCTGCCGCATTTCTGATCAGGGAGTACTGCGCTCCTGTAAATACATTGTCAGAATTGAAAGCATTTCTTTCCGGATAATAGACCGGAGTATAGTCTTCGATATTTTCTGCAAGATAACCCTCTAACGGGTTGCCGCCTAAAACGAAGTCGCCGTTCAAAGCAGTATCGTGATAGATGAATGTCTGTCCGGCAGTTGTCGTAAAGACATCATCTTCAAGAGCTGCATACATGTACGGGATCCTCTCTTCCAGACCGTAGTTGAATTCAAGGATCGAACCAACATCGATCATCGATGGTTCGCTCCAGTTACCGTAGTAACCGAATACCGGGATAGAATGTAATACACCGATCGCACCATCTTGCGAATCTCTTTCCTGTGCGAAGAGGTAACCTTCGATGTAAGCACCGTTATTATCTAAGCCTTCGAATTCTTCTTCATCAAATTCGATCTCGACTCTGATCTTTGTCTTGCCCTGAGCCGGAACGATCGCCGCAGCTTCGTTCGCCATTCTCAAAGCCAGATATGCATCATATGTATCGATCTTGCCGTCATCATTGAGATCAGCCTCAGCCGGCAGATCCTCAGTTTCCTGAGCAACGACAGCATTCAAGATCGCCATCGCATCTCTGTCATCAAAGACATCCGGGTTGCCATCGAAATCATATGTGACATCCTTTTCAAATCTGGCATCATTGACATACCATGTCAGATTCGGATAAAGGCTGACTGCATAAGTATCGATGAATTCATCTTCATAACCGTAAGCCGCATAGAACGCGCCGACATCCTGTGTAAAGAAGTCAGCATTGAGGTCATATGCAAGTTCCTCATCGGAAATGTTGTTCAAAGTGAATTCAACAGTGTATCTTCCGCTGCGAGTCGGGTCATCACCTAATTCTGCTTTGACCTTGCCGTCCTTCGCATAAGAAGCGATATCTTTTCTTGCTTCGCCGTTGACAGCTGTAGAATCCATCAATACGACGATATTGGAGTTGATCGCTGCTTCGACATCTGCAAGACCGGAACCCTGCTGAATGACAGGATAGTAATTACCGGAATTGCCATCGATCAGCGGTTCGGAAGTCGACATCAGCAAGCTCTGGATCAGAGCACGTCTTGTGATGCCTAATCTTTCCGCTTCTTTATCAAGACCGTTTTCTCTGACATACTGCGCCATGACAGCGATGATACCTGCCATCTGCGGAGATGCCATAGAAGTGCCGGACATGTTTTCATACTGATCGGTACCGCCGGATAAGAAGCCATTGGTTGTCATATTCGTACCGAATACGGAATAGATATTTCCGCCCGGAGCAGTGATTTCAGGCTTTAAAGACAGATCGCCCGGAACGCCCCAGCTTGAGAAGTTAGACATCGTATAATATTCGGAATCATACAGATCTCTGCGGACTTCCTCGTTGACTGTGATCTTGCCGGTGTAATAAGTGATACCGGATTCTGTTTCGTGTTTTTCGGAAGAAGCCTTGATCATCTGGCCTTCAGCCAGCGTGATGGATACGACCGGTACGCTGTAGAGGTAACCGGTAAGATTCATCGAGATCGTTCCGTCCTGGTTGTTGACGACGATGACACCTGCAGCACCTTCTGCTGCCGCAGCATTCGCCTTGGCAAAGAATGAAGAACCGCCACGGTTGCACATCGCGATCTTACCTGCAACTTCATCAGAAAGTTCAGCAAATGCGTTGCCGCTGTAATCATTGTCAGCTACGCCCGGACCATCGACATAGATGAAATCATATGTGCCGGCGATCGTTGACATCGAATCATTGCCGTATCCGTAAGTTTCCGTAAAGAAGAAACGTTCGCCTTCGTATTCCAGTGTCGAACCTGTGAAACCATCGTTATCGACAGAAGCTACAGACAACGTATTTGCATAAGTTGCCGGTGAACCGCCGGTAGCGAAGTTTGCTGCATCAGCATAAGGATAGCCAAAATACGTCTGTTCTGCCCAATAGCTGTTGTTGCCGGCAGAGTTTGCCCAGACCAGATTGACTTCAGTCATGCCGTCGATGATATCTTTGTAAGTCGGATTATATGTCATACCGGCTGTGGAAGAACCAAGCGACAGGTTGACAGAATCCGCGCCTAAAACGATCGCATCTTCGATCGCTGCAAAGTAATCGGAATCATAAGCACCGCCACCTTTGCCGAAGACCTTCATGACAAGGACCTGTGCATCTGGCGCATTACCATGCGTCTTGACTGCATCGATCGCATCCTGGATACCCTTATCGGCATTCAGGATATACTTGTTGGCCGCTGCGATACCTGCGACATGCGAACCATGTTCACCCTGTGTATCATTCAGGTGAGTTACATCGTAATCGCTGTCGATATAGTTGAATCTGAACGGAACTTTGGAATTCAGATACGCTTCAGAGCCATCACCCGCTGCACGTTTTGCGGCATTGAGTGAACTCCAGAACTTTCTGACATCTTTTTCTTCCATCAGATCATAAGTGTTTCCGCTGTGCATTTCATCAAGAGCAATCGCTGAATCGAATGCCTCAGCATTGAACGACTGATGATCGATATCAAGACCGGTATCGACGATAGCGATCTTGCTGCCGGCGCCGGTATAACCAGCAGCCCAAGCATAATTGGTAGATGTCATTGCAGAAGAGATCGACATCATCGGATCATCTGCAGCCTCATCCTCTTGCGGATAGTATTGCAATTCTACGACGACGTCTTTGACGCCATCGACTGCTTTGATCTCGTCGATCTTGTCTGCCGGAACATTTGCAGAAATGATATTTGCTGCTAAAGTCAGGTTCCAGACAACATCGAGTTCTTCGCCACCGAGCACATCTTTGGAAATGACTGCCGAGACCTCATCCTGTGATTCCTTCAAGGACTCACGATAAGAGACCGCTGCCGGGTCAAGTGAGATGTTCTGTGTCGAAAAACCGACATCCATTGTTGACTTACCTTCAAGGACGATCGAGACACGGACATCACCCTTTAATGCAGGATCTGCTTCCGCTTCGATTTCCGCCTTGTTCATTTTGCTTGCGGCTCTCTCTGCGTCGTTTTCTACGACTTCCCAGCTGAGAAGCGACGCATCTTCTTCCTCACCTTCCGCGAAGACCGTATTGGTTCCGATCGCAGAAGTGACTAAAAGAAGAAGTACAAGCAAAAGACTGGTAAATCTTTTCCCAAACTTTTTCATTTTTTTCTCCCCTCTAAAACAAAACAAAAGATTTTTGTCCTATAATAGTTAAATTTTATTACAACTTAAAGTCCAAACACAATAAATTTAATTATTCTTTTCATATAAAGATCCATCTGTTTCTTTCAGAATATGAAAATATTTTCACATCTGGATCACCTGACAAATATAAAAAGTATCTGACGATCCAGATACCTTTCTTAATTGATGCCGTCGATGCCCTGCTTTTTAAACGGACATTTATTTCTTTATTTTTTCTGATCGCTTTTCCTTTTCCGGCTCAAGCGCAAGGATGCGTCGATTCTGTTTCAGAAGGATCAGAAACATCAGGAATGCACAAAGATTGAGCAGTGTTGCGGAATTGACAAGACTTTGTCCGAAATAGGCGATCAGGCCCATATAGATCGCTGTCATGAGTGTATCTTTGTTTTCCGGACGGAAGAATGACGCGAAGATGACGCCCCAGAAAAACAGATAAGAAATCAATCCCAGTATACCATTCGTCAATAACAGCTGCACTGCTTCGCTGTGCGATGCGTTGTATAAGACGCCGAACTTTTCGCTCAACGGCTGATAGACCAGCTGCTGAAGTTCCGGTCCGATCCCGAAGAACTTCATGAAAATACTGTACTCATCCCGATAAGCCTGCCAAGATCTTTCCCAAATGAGAAGTCTGCCATTGTCCACATCGGCACTTGCAGATCCAAAGACATAAAAACCCACGCCCGCCGCCAGTAAGACCAGCACAGCTTCCAGAAAGATCACGATCCTTCTTTTGTATGTATCATATCTTTCTTCAGACATGAACCTGTCTGAAAGAAACAGAAGGACCCCGAGAACGACCAGAACGATATCAATCACCGGCATAAACAAGATCCTGCCGAAACCATGAAGGACCGCAAGTCTTCTGTGAAATGCCGGCAATACCCTGATCAGAAACAGACTCAGCCCTGTCGCAAAACAAATAAGACCGGCCTTTCTGATCCTCAAGATACTGTCAAAAAGATACGGGATCATGAAAAAAGCACATAAACCAAAAGCCAGATAGACCCCATCCGCGCCATTGATGATCGAAGCGATGATCCCGCTCAAAGCTGTCACAAAATAAAGGATACTCATGGATCTTCTTTCTTCACTTACAAATAAGATCAGAAATAACGGCACCAGCAGACTTAAGAGTCCCACATACCAGTTGGCATTGCCGATCGTTGCATAAAAGATATAGTAATTGGAAGTGATGACTTCCTTGCGGAAAGAAAACAGATCCATGCCTGCCCCATCACTTATCGTTAACAGGAATTCCAGCAGACAGACGATGATGAGCGGCACATAAAGATTTTTGATACGGATGTCTTCTTCTTTCAACGCGATATAGACAATGAAGAGATACAGGATGCTTCTGAGTCCGACATGCCAGCCTCCATCGCCATTGAAAGCGAAAGAAAGATCAGCCGAAAAGATGCTCGAGATCACATACGATCCCAGGATGACGAGCAGCGACAGATCAAGCAGATCTGTAATGAAGCGCTTTTTCAGCAGAAAATACTTATAAACGATCGTAAGGATAAGAAAAGGCAGCAGGATGCGCATGCTTAAAAGGAAGAAAGAAGCCTTTGCCTCCATGATGTCAAAATAAGCATCACGCACATACGCTGTCAGAAAGATCCCGATCAGGTAAAAATACAGCACATAGGTACTCTGAAACAGCAGTACATATGTTTTTCTCAGATCTTTATCTTTGTTGACTGTTTCTTTTTTTCTGGCTTTTTTCATACATTAATCATTATTTCACAAAAACAGAAAAAAATGATCCTGCCTCAAAGGATTCAGGATCATCTTTATCTTATTGTTTTACCTGAAACAGTCTGCTGTACAGCGGGTTCAAGAAACTCTCGCCTCCCTCAGAAGGACCCGGTTCCGGTTCCGGTTCGGGTTCGGGTTCCGGTTCGAGCTTCGGAATGGTTTCCGTATACTCTTCGCCGCACCTTGAACATCTGTATTTGATATAACCTTCCGACTCGGTCGTCGCATCAACGCGTTCGACTACTTCGTAATTATGACCAAGCGCAGAAAGCGTTTCGGTTTCTTCTTCTCCGCACTTCGTACACTTGCGCGTCCTTGAACCTTCATGCGTACAATCCGGTTCCTGCGTCGTTGTCCAATCGCCCCAGGTGTGGTTGCAATACTTCTTCCAGTGCGCATAGACTGTAGCGTCGCCGCTGACATCGTCGGTATCGTAGACTCTTTCGCCATCCGAACCAGGTGATGTGAACCAGCCCTGGAATACATACGTATCTCCGCCCTCTACGACATCATCCAGTGATCTGAATGAGACGGCATCATCGCCTGTCACGATCGTGATCGGACTTGGCGCACTGCCATGGCCGTTCGCATTGAAACTTACGGTCTGCGTGCCGGCCTTGACAACGAGCTTGAGTACTGTGACGTTTTCGATATATGTGCCAGGTGCCGGTGATTGCGATACGACGTCGCCTACCTTGCCGGATACATCCGTATCGAAGTCGATGTCATACTGGACACCATGTTCTCTAGCCCATTTGACCGCCTTAGCATAATTGTGATCCACGAAATCCGGAACCTGCTTGTTCTCGTCGATCTTGCTTGGACCCATGACAGTGATAGAACCGGATGGATATTCAGATACCAGAGAACCATATCGAGGATACTGTTCCACGACAAGACCTTCATAGTTCTTGTCATATCCCGGATCCGTCGATTTGATGATGTTCACGCTCAGACCTACGCCGTTTGCGGAAGCCCAGGACATCGCCGATGACTGGCTCATTCCCTCAAGCTGTGCCCAATAGGCAGGCATCGGATCAGGTTCATAGAGGAACTTGTGTTCGTAATCCGTTGAGATCATCGTCGGTCTTTCGTATTCGCTGTCAAGGGAGAATTCCAGATTTCTGCTCTGGGAGACGGAAGTGTAATTGCCCATGACATTATTGATATGCGCTACCGACTCGTCATACGATCCCTGATAGATCAGATAGACCCATAACGGTAAACGCATATCATATGAATAATACATGATACCACCATAACCCGTGATCCTGGTGTTCTGAAAGTCGACCAGATCAAAGGTGTCAAGGCTGGTATAGTTCTTTGTATTCAACAGTAAGTTGAAGATATTTGTAAGCTGAGAAAGTGTCAGGTCAGTCGACATCCATTCGGATGCTTCTTCCATCGCCTTCAAAGGCAAGGTGACGCTTCCCGATTCGATGAACGCCTTGGCGATCTCGATGATGACTTCTTTCTGATGTTGCTGACGGTCAAAGTCGCCGTTAGGCATATGATGTCTTTCACGACAGAACTGTAAAGCCATCTGGCCATCGGCGAAGACATGTTCGCCAGCCGGCACGTAGATACCATCCAACGTGAATGATACCGGGTTATTGATATAGATACCGCCGAT
>JAZQIF010000184.1:0-9212 GCA_045540935.1 Erysipelotrichaceae bacterium
TGCTTTATGGCGTCGAAGTCAAATTCTACAATATGGAACTCAAATTGGATGAAAATCTGGAGACCAAGCACAAGGGCTTATTCGTCATCGGCGACTGTTCCGGTGTCACGCATTCGCTCTCGCATGCTTCGGCAAGCGGCGTCTATGTCGCAAGATATATCAGTGAAAACTTATAAGGAAGGTAGTTTATATGGAAAAGAAATACAGTTTTGATGAGATCGTATCGCATCTGAAGGCTTCGGGTTTCGTTTATCAGGGATCCGAGATCTACGGCGGTCTTTCCAACTCCTGGGACTTCGGTATCCTTGGTTCCTGGTTGAAGAAGAATATCAAAGATCTCTGGTGGAGAGAGTTCATCGAACGTTCTCCGTATAATGTCGGTATCGATTCCGCGATCCTGATGAATACCAAGACCTGGGAAGCTTCCGGACATTTAAAAGGTTTCTCCGATTCGATGGTCGACTGCAAGGAATGCAAAGGCCGTTTCAGAGCCGACAATCTGATCGAGGAAGCGACCGGTCTTTCCGCTGAAGGAAAGACGCCGGAAGAGATGGATAAGATGATCGAAGACAACAACGTCGTCTGTCCGGTCTGCGGCAAGCACAACTTTACCAATGCCAGACCGTTCAACCTGATGTTCAAGACCTATATCGGAACTCTGGAAGACGCCAAATCCGTCGTCTACTTAAGACCGGAGACTGCACAGGGCATCTTCGTCAACTTCAACAACGTTGCCAGAACTTCCAGAAAGAAGATCCCATTCGGTATCGGACAGATCGGCAAATCCTTCCGTAATGAGATCACACCGGGCAACTTCATCTTCCGTATCAGGGAATTCGAACAGATGGAACTGGAATTCTTCTGCAAGCCGGATACGGACCTTGAATGGTACAGATACTGGGTCGATTACTGCTATAACTTCGTAAAGAGGCTCGGCATCAAGGAAGAAAACCTGCGTATCAGAGAACATGAAAAGGAAGAACTGTCTTTCTATTCCAAAGGCACTTCCGATATCGAATATGCTTTCCCGTTCACCGATTGGGGTGAGGTCTGGGGCATCGCCGATCGTACCGATTATGATCTGAAGAAACATTCCGAATACTCCGGCAAGGATCTCAATTACCTCGATCCGGAGACCAACGAAAGATATACACCGTATTGCGTCGAACCGTCAGTCGGCGTTGAAAGACTTTTCCTGATGATCTGCTGTGACGCTTACGAGAAGGAACAGATCGCCGAGAACGACGAACGTATCGTCATGCATCTGCATCCGGCTGTTGCGCCGGTCAAGGCCTGCGTCTGTCCGCTTTCCAAAAAGCTCAGCGAACCGGCGACCGCTTTATTCAATGATCTGTGCAAGGAATTCCATTGCGAATATGACGAATCCGGTTCCATCGGCAAGCGCTACAGAAGAAACGATGCCATCGGTACGCCGTTCTGCATCACGTATGACTTTGATACGGAAAATGACGGCTGTGTTACCGTCAGAGACCGTGATTCGATGAAACAGGAAAGAGTCAAAGTCGAAGAACTGAAAGATTACATCAGAAACAAACTCGCATTTTAATGAAACTGACACAAGAGGTCATAGATGAAATAAGGAACAGTGCCGATATCGTCGATGTCATCGGCCACTATATTCCGTTAGTCAAGAAGGGCAAGGGCTACAGCGCACTTTGTCCTTTTCATGATGATCATGACCCGTCTTTGTCGATCTCGGAAGACAAACAGATCTATAAATGTTTCGTCTGCGGCAACGGCGGAAACGTATTTACCTTCGTTTCCAATTTCAAGAAGATCCCGTTCCCGCAGGCTGTTTCGGAAGTCGCTTCGATCATCGGCAAACCGATCGATATCGACCTGGCACCCAAGAAAGTCTCCCGCTTTCAGCCATACTATGATCTGCTGGGAGCGATGATCTCGTATTGCAACTACTTATTGAGTGCATCCAAGATCGGCGAAGAGGCAATGACCTATCTGAACAATCGAGGACTAGAAAAAGAAGTCATCGAATACTTCAATGTGGGTCTCGATCCGGAAGGAAACAAGATCTACGAATATCTCAAGAATCACGGATTCAAGGATGAAGATATGATCAAGACCGGTGTCTGCCGCATGTTACAAAGCGGGATGGCCGATGTCTTTTATAACCGCATCATCTTCCCGATCCATGACAAGGAAGGCAATCCGATCGCCTTTACAGCCAGAGACTATAGGGGCTTTTCGGATTCCAAATACATCAACTCTTCGGATAACATCATCTATACAAAGGGCGATCATCTCTACAATTACCATCGGGCTTTTGAAGCAGCCAGGAAGGCAGGCTATGTCATCGTCTGCGAAGGTGTCATGGATGTCATCGCTTTTTACAGAGCAGGCAAGGATAATGTCGTTGCCACGCTTGGTACGGCCTGTACGAGGAATCAGATCGATTTGTTGAAGAGTTTCGGCAAGAAGATCGTCTTATCCTATGACGGCGACAGAGCAGGACAGAATGCCAATATGAAGATCGGTGACATGCTGTTGAATGAAGGACTGGATGTATATGTCATCGACAATAAAACGGAACTCGACCCGGATGAGATCATCAACCAGTATGGGAAGAACGCCTTGCGGGATCTTGAGGCCAAGCAGATCTCCTTCATCGATTTTGCGATGAACTTCTACAAGAAGATCTACAATCTTGAGAATTACGACGACCGCAAGAAGATGACGATGTCGATGACTTCTCTGATCGAAAAGCTCAAGGATGAATATGACAGGGAGAATTATCTTTCCCAGCTGTATGAAATCACGAAAATACGTAAAAGGGTATCGAAAGAAAGCTCCGAAATAAGGTATAATAAAAAGACGGCCGATATCAGTTTTTCTATTGACGGACTGACGAAAGCCGAGTATCTTATCATAGCGCAGATCGCAATGTCGAAAAAGGCCTTGGACATCTATCAGAGACAGCTCGGCTGTCTGCTCGATGAGAACGATCAGAAGCTCGCCATGCTTATCATGGATGATTACAGAAGAAATGAGAAATGTTCTTTATCGAGGATCTACGATGAATGCGATGATGATGCGATCAGAGATCTGATCTCATCGCTGGCGTTACTTGAAACATTGCCGGACAGCTATGATGAAAACAGCCTGATGGGTGCGATCGATAAGGTCAAGCTGGAGATCAAGCGCCGCAAGATGGCGGATCTCAAGGAAAGGATCTCCAAAGTATCGGATATCGATGCAGCCAAGACAGCAGAATACTTAATGGAATATGAGAAACTTATCAAAGAATTAGGGGGTAACAATGGCAAGAACCAGTAAAGAAAAGATCAAAGAGCCTGTAGAAGAAAAGGAAACTTCCAAAAAGAAGAAGACCGTTGAACTCTCTGAAGAGATCACTGAAAAGAAAGAAGATAAGAAGAACGAAACGATCAAAGAAGTCATCGGTTCCGATGGCAAGGCGATCAAGGCAGCCAAGAAGGTCAAGAAATCTTCTCTTGGCTTGAAGAAGAAATACAACGATATCGAAGATCTCAAGAACGACTTGGTCGAGCTCAACAAGCAGGGCGTCGACATCGTACAGTCGGATGTCGTCTCAGCACTGGACAGATTCGAGATGTCCGATGATGAGATCGACCAGTTCTATGACTGGATTTCCTCAGTCGGCATCGATCTGATCGATGAATCCGAAGAAGAGGAAGAGCTCGAAGATGATGATTATCTGGCAACGGAAAGTGATGATGAGGATGAAGATAATGATTCCGAAAAGAACATCGTCATCAACTACGAACAGGCTTCCGCTTATACCAAGGTCAATGACCCGGTCAAGATGTATCTCAAAGAGATCGGCCGTGTCCCGCTTTTAAAGGCAGATGAAGAAGTCGAGATCGCCAAGCGTATCGAAAACGGCATCGCCAATCCGGATGATCCAAAAGCGGTAGCGGATGGCATCGAGGCGAAAAACGAACTGATCTCCGCAAACCTGAGACTGGTCGTTGCCATCGCCAAGAAATATACGGGCCGAGGCATGTTATTCTTGGATCTGATCCAGGAAGGAAATATGGGTCTGATCAAGGCAGTCGACAAGTTCGACTATACCAAGGGCTTCAAGTTCTCGACCTATGCGACCTGGTGGATCCGTCAGGCAATCACCAGAGCGATCGCCGACCAGGCAAGGACCATCCGTATCCCGGTCCACATGGTCGAAACGATCAACAAGATGACCAGGATCCAAAGACAGCTCGTCCAGGAACTGGGCAGAGACCCGTCTGCTGAAGAGATCGCTGCCAAGATGGGATCGGGCATGACGGCGGAAAAAGTCAGAGAGATCCAGAAGATCGCGCTTGATCCGGTATCTCTTGAAACACCGATCGGTGAAGAAGATGATTCCCACCTCGGCGATTTCATCGAAGATAAGGATGCGATGTCACCTGACCAGTATGCCAATAACGAACTCTTAAAAGATGAGATCGACCTGATCTTATCGACTTTGACCGACAGGGAAGAGAAAGTCATACGTCTCAGATTCGGCCTTGAAGACGGACGTACAAGGACACTTGAAGAAGTCGGCAAAGAGTTCGATGTCACCAGAGAAAGGATCCGTCAGATCGAAGCGAAGGCTTTGCGTAAACTGAAGAATCCGACCAAATCAAAACGTCTGAAAGAATTCCTGGAAGATAAGAAGTAATGATATCCAATCGATTATTACAGATCGCAATGTTGGTAGAAAGAAATAAGGTAGTATTTGACGTAGGCTCCGACCACGCCTTACTACCTTGTTTTTTGCTGGAAAACGGCATCTGCGAAAAAGTTTATGCCGGCGAGATCGCCGAAGGCCCTCTGAACAATATCAAAGAGGCAGTAAAGAAACATCATCTGGAAGGAAAGCTCATTCCGGTCTTTTCCGACGGTCTGGCTAAAGCAGAGGATGACGTAGACATCGTCATCATTTCCGGTATGGGCTATCATACGATAAAACATATCCTGGAATCCTGCGAAGTCGAACGATACCAGTATTTCCTTGTCCAATCCAATACCGATGTCGATCTTGTCCGCAGATATATTTCCGAGAAGAACTATACGATCGAAGATGAAAGGATCGTGTATGACGGCTTCTATTATCAGGTGATCCGTTTTTCTGCCGATCTTCATGATCCGTATTCGGAAATGGAGATCAAATACGGCCCGATCCTTTTAAAAAGAAGAGATGAAGTCTTCATCGCTTACCTGAAAGATCAGTTAGAGAAACTGAAAAAGATCAATGAAATAGCTAACAAATCACAATTCGAAGAAAAAATAAGCGAAATTGAAAAGATATTGTATAATAAATCACTGTGAGGTCAAGTCTATGAGTAATAGTTTTAGAAATTACCGTAACGAAGCTTTCCAGAACAAAGAGAGTTTTATCGAATACTTCGATTACTTCGCTCATATTCATTACGGTAAAGATCTTTCCGAAACAGGAATGATCGAAAAATATGTCGTCTTATCGGAAATGGTAAAGACATATATGCTGGAAGACTGGCGCGAGACAAAGAATTCCGTCAGAAAGAATCATAAAAAGCAGATCTATTATTTCTCACTTGAATTCCTTTTAGGAAGGATGCTGAGAAACAACCTGATGTCCTTGGGCATCTATGATGTCGTCAAGGAAGGCCTGAACGAATTAGGCATCGATATCAATGATATCGAAGACATCGAGACCGATGCAGGTCTGGGCAACGGCGGTCTTGGAAGACTGGCTGCCTGCTTCCTTGATTCTTTAGCCACTTTGAAATATCCGGGATCAGGCAACACGATCCGTTACAAGAACGGTCTGTTCAAACAGCTGATCCAGAACTGCGAACAGGTGGAAGTTCCTGACCAATGGCTGAGGATCGAGAATCCGTGGGAAGTAAGAAAGGCGGATAAGACCGTCGATGTACGATTCTACGGTTATGTCGATATCACAAGAGATGAAAACGGCGAACTCGAATTCCACAGAAAAGACACCGAACATGTCCTGGCTGTCCCATACGATATGCCGATCATCGGTTCCAACAACGCAACTGCCAACACATTGCGTATGTGGAACGCCGAACCATCGGACGATCTTCCGGCTGGCAGAGACTATCGCAAGTATCTGTCCGATGTCGAAGATATCTGTCTGAACCTGTATCCGGATGATACGACCGAAGAGGGCAAGTATCTCCGTATCAAGCAGGAATATTTCTTCGTTGCCGCCGGCTTGCAGACGATCATCAACGATCATCTGAAGATCTATGGCACATTGGATAACTTCGCCGACAAGGTCGTCATTCAGCTCAATGACACCCATCCGGCCTTCGCTATCCCGGAACTCATGAGGATCTTCATGGATTCCTACAATTTCCCTTGGAAGAAAGCCTGGGACATCGTCACGCATACTTTCGCATACACCAATCATACGGTCATGCAGGAAGCATTGGAAAAGTGGCCGATCGAATATATCAAGAAGTTATTACCGCGTATCTATCTGATCATCGAAGAGATCGATTCACAGTTCAAGCGTGAACTGATCGCGATGGGCAAGAAGCACAACTTCATCGATTCCGTATCGATCATCCATGAAGGAAATGTCCGTATGGCATATCTTTCGATCGTCGGTGCCTTCTCTGTCAACGGTGTTGCCAAGATCCACTCCAACATCATCAAGAACGACACGTTCCGCGACTTCTACGAGATCTATCCGTACAAGTTCAACAACAAGACCAACGGCATCACGCCGAGACGCTGGCTGATGTATGCCAACCCGGAACTGTGTGCCTTGCTTGAAAAGTACATCGGTCCTGGCTTCAGAAGTGATTTCACGAAGATCGCCAACCTGATGAACTATGTCGATGACAAGGATCTGCAGGAAGAATTCATGCAGATCAAACATCTCAAGAAGCAGCAATTGGCTGACTGGGTCAGAAAGAATCACGATATCATCATCGATCCGGATTCGATCTTTGACTCGATCGCCAAGAGACTGCACGCATATAAGAGACAGCTGATGGACATCATGTTCGTCATGCATCTGTATTACAGGATCAAGGATGACCCGAACTTCACGATGCCAAAGACCACGTTCTTATTCGGTGCCAAGGCGGCAAGTGCTTATAAGTTTGCCAAGAAAGTCATCAAGCTGATCAACTGTGTAGCCGAAAAGGTCAACAATGATCCGCAGGTAAACAGGTTCATCAACGTCGTCTTCATTCCGAACTACCGCGTCACCGTATCCGAAAAGCTGATGCCGGCATCTGATGTATCCGAGCAGATCTCTACAGCAGGTAAAGAAGCTTCCGGTACGGGCAATATGAAGTTCATGATGAACGGTGCCGTCACACTGGGAACGCTCGATGGCGCAAACGTCGAGATCCGAGAACTGGTAGGGGATGACAACTGCGTCATATTCGGTCTCACCGAAGAAGAAGTCAGACGCGTCAAAAAGAACGGCTACAATGCCTATGACTACTATGATCACGATCCGGAGATCCGCAGGATCCTGGATTCGCTGTCTGACTGCACATGGTCCAACAACCCGAACGACTTCAAGGAGATCCTGGAAGAGTTCCGTTGGAGGAACGACGAATACATGGTCCTGGCCGATTTCTATGCCTATAAGGAAGCACATTACAAGGTCTTCGATCTCTACAAAGATCCTCATGCCTGGGCAAAAAAGTGCCTGATCAACATCGCCAGATCCGCATACTTCTCCTCCGATCGAACGATCGAAGAGTATGTCGAAGATATCTGGCATATCGAAAAGATCTAAGCAGGTGAAAAACCTGCTTTTCTTATGGCAAAAGGGTATAAAAAAAGCATCTTTACAGATGCGATTTTCAATTAACCTAAAGTTGAAACGGCTTTAGCTAAACGAGCTTTTTGCCTTGCAACATAGTTTTTATGTTTTAAATGGCTTGTCGCAGCTTTATCCAGAAGCGAGTTAGCATCATTGAATGCCTTGACAGCAGCATCTTTATCATTAGCAGCTACAGCGGCCTGAACTTTCTTCATGGCTGTTTTTAACTGGGACTTTTCAGCTCTGTTCTTGAGATTCGCCTTAGCATTCGTCAGGGCTCTCTTCTTTTGAGACTTAATATTTGCCATAGATCCTCCTTATCCTAATTACGCTTTATTATTATATTCAAATCGCCTGGAAAATGCAATAAATACTGTATAATATTAGGGTATGGAATTCAAAGAAAAGAAGATCGTTTTCATGGGGACACCGCAGTTTGCCTCCCATATATTGGATGGCCTGTATAAGGCCGGATATAACATCGTCGCAGTCGTCACACAGCCGGACAAGCAGTTCGGCAGAAAGAAGATCCTCAAGCCTTCCGAAGTCAAAGAAAAGGCAATGGAACTCGGCTTGCCGGTACTGACACCGGAAAAGATCAAAGACGAATACGAAGATGTTTTGGCATATGAACCGGATCTGATCATCACGGCTGCCTATGGCCAGTTCATCCCGTCGGTGATCCTGAACTATCCGAAATATAAATGTATCAACGCACATGGCTCACTTTTACCGAAATACAGGGGTGGCGCACCGATTCAGCGTGCCATCATCAACGGTGAAAAGCAGACCGGGATCACCATACAGTATATGGCCAAGAAGATGGACCAGGGTGAGATCCTGTATCAGAAAGCCATTGCGATCGACATCGAAGATACCAATGCCACGATGTTTGAAAAACTGTCTGTTCTGGCTTTGGACATGCT
This sequence comes from Erysipelotrichaceae bacterium, assembly GCA_045540935.1. GTDB lineage: Bacteria > Bacillota_I > Bacilli_A > Erysipelotrichales > Erysipelotrichaceae > Colivicinus. Next base: position 8,719 of record JAZQIF010000184.1, read on the forward strand.
GCTGGAATTTCTTCCGAAGCTCTTTGCCGGAGACATTCAGCCGGTCCCTCAGAACGAGGAAGAAGCGACTTACGCCTGGAATCTTGAAAAAGAGATCGAACATGTAAGCTTTGAAAGACCGGTAAAAGAAGTCTATGACCACATCCGGGGACTTCTTGATAATCCGGGTGCTTACTTTATCTTTAAAGACAAGAAATATAAGATGGAAAAAGTTTCCTTTGAATTGAAGGAAGGATGTAATGCCGGCATCTTTGAAGGACTTGAGCAAGATTATCTTCGCATCGACTGTTTTGACGGCTTCATCAAAGTCTATCAGATCCATCCGGAAGGAAAGAACTCGATGGATGCCAAGGCATTTTATAACGGCACCGGCAGAAATATGAAGGGTGAAAAACTTGGATAAGAAACATATACGAAATTTCTCGATCATAGCCCATATCGACCACGGAAAGTCGACGTTAGCAAGTCGGAGGCCAAGCGGTCTTAGGAAGACA
>JAZQIF010000185.1:0-8833 GCA_045540935.1 Erysipelotrichaceae bacterium
AACGGTCCATGCCCTGATGGGTGAGAACGGTGCCGGCAAATCGACACTGATGAAGTGTCTTTTTGGTGTTTATCATAAAGATGAAGGCCAGATCTACCTGAATGGTGAAGAAGTGAACTTTAAAGATTCCAAGGAAGCTCTTGAACATGGCGTTGCCATGGTGCATCAGGAACTCAACCAGGCTTTAAAGAGAAATGTCATGGACAACATGTGGCTCGGCCGCTTCCCGAAAATGGACAATCTTCCGTTCGTTTCCGAAAAGAAGATGTACGAAAGGACGATGGAGGTCTTCAAAGATCTCAACATCGATGTTGATCCTAAAAAAGTTATGTCAGAAATGCCGGTATCTCAGCGTCAGATGGTTGAGATCGCCAAGGCTGTATCATACAATGCAAAGATCATCGTTTTCGATGAGCCGACTTCCTCATTGACGGAAGTCGAAGTCGAGCACCTGTTCAGTATCATCAATGACCTGAGAAGCAGGGGCTGCGGTATCATTTATATCTCTCACAAGATGGACGAGATCTTACGTATCTCGGATGAGATCACGATCATGCGTGACGGCAAATACATCACGACAAGAGATGCGAAGAACATCACGATGAATGAGATCATCAAACTGATGGTCGGCCGTGAGATCACCAACGTCTATCCGCCGAAAGACAATGTCGTCGGCGAACCTTTGCTGGAAGTAAAGGGTCTCACTGCGGAATATTCAAAACTGTCCGATGTCTCCTTTACGGCATATAAGGGCGAAGTCCTCGGTGTTGCCGGACTGGACGGTTCGGGAAGGACCGAACTGCTCGAAAACATCTTCGGTATCGCTACAAGAAGATCAGGCGAACTGTTCTTAAACGGCAAGCCGATCAAGAATGCCAATTCCCGTGATTCGATCAAGAACGGCTTTGCGATGCTGACGGAAGAAAGAAGAGCGACCGGTATCTTTGGTGTCAGAGATATCCAGGCCAACTCGACGATCTCTTCTCTGAAGCGTTATCTCAACGGTCCGTTCCTCGATGACAAGAAGATGGCGGAAGCGACACAGTGGGGCATCGATAAGCTTCGTACCAAGACACCGTCGCAGAAGACGCAGATCCGTTCGCTTTCTGGCGGTAACCAGCAGAAAGTCATCCTGACCAGATGGCTGCTGACAGAACCGACGATCCTGTTGCTTGATGAGCCGACCAGAGGTATCGACGTCGGCGCCAAATACGAGATCTATGAACTGATCCTCGATCTGGCAAAACAGGGCAAATGTGTCATCGTCGTTTCTTCGGAAATGCCGGAATTGCTGGGTATCTGTGACAGGATCCTGGTCATGTCCGGCGGTAAGCTGGCAGGTGAGGTCGACGCAAGGACGACCGATCAGGAACAGATCATGACGCTTGCGGCGAAATATGTATAAATGAAGGGGAATATCCATGAAAAAATTTGATAAAAGAAAATACTGGATCTGTTGCTGAACAATGCGATGTACATCATCATCGCGTTCTTAGTCATCTATGTTGCGATCAAAAGGCCGAAATTCCTTGGCCTGGCATCCATCGTCAATATCATCTCTCTGACCGCTTCCAAGCTCCCGATGGCCTTAGGTATCGCGGGCTGTATCGTCTTGGCCGGTACGGATATTTCCGCCGGTAAGATCGTCGGTCTGAGCGCCTGTATCACAGCTTCCTTACTGACGACTGTATACAAGATCTTCCCGTCCATGACGGCTCCGCTTCCTATTCCGCTGGTATTGCTGATCATCCTTTGTGTCGGCGGTTTCATCGGTCTGGTCAACGGCTTCTGTGTCGCACAGTTCGACTTGCATCCTTACATCGTCACACTGTCCACACAGCTGATCGTCTACGGTTTGATCCTGATGTACATGATGCTTGGTACCAACAACGGTATGGCACTGTCCGGTATGACGGATTCCTATAAGAAACTGGTCACCGGTTCGCTGTTCAAGATTGGTACGGTCTCCATCCCGATGTATGTCTTATATGCACTGTGCTTCGTAGGCATCATGTGGGTCATCTGGAACAAGACGACGTTCGGTAAGAACATGTTCGCTGTCGGTTCCAACAAGGTTGCTGCCGAAGTTTCCGGTGTCAACGTCAAGAAGACGATCATGATGGTCTTCACGCTCGCCGGTATGATGTATGCGATCACCGGTTTCATCGATGCAGCCAGAGTCGGTTCTGCAAACGCAACGACCGGTCTGAACTATGAATCCGATGCGATCTCAGCCTGTGTCATCGGCGGCGTTTCCTTCGTCGGCGGTACCGGTAAGATCTCCGGTGTCATCATCGGTGTCCTTCTGTTACAGGTCATCTTTGCCGGCTTGAACTTCTTATCTGTCAACGCGAACCTGATCTACATCGTCAAAGGTCTGATCATCCTGATCGCCTGTGCGATCGATATGCGTAAGTATCTGACAAAGAAGTAATGGCAGATATCGAAAAAGAAAAAACGAATGTTGAAACTAAGGGCGAAATGAATGTTTCGCCTCTTAGTTTGCATAACATCTATAAGAACATCCATATCTCGGTGCGTACGCTGGATTTCATCATCGTCGGTCTGATCGGCTTGCTGGTGATCGTGCTGATGATCGGTTTCAACAATCGGGGTTTTGTGATCGAGTTCGATACGCAAGGCGGAACGCCTGTCGCTTCACAGAAGCTGATGTATGGCGACCTGATCGAATATGAAGAACCGACCAGGGAAGGCTATCATTTCGACGGTTATTCCCACTACGCGAGCTGCGAGGACCGCTTCGACAAGGAAACTCCGATCGACGGTTCCATGAAGCTTTACGCCTGCTGGATCTCGGATTGATGACTCAAGGGCTCAAATAAGCCTTTTTGTTTTATCATAGAAGGGATGGGAGAAAGATTATGAAAGTATTGAGAAAGATCGCATTCGTGATGCTGTTACTGTGCCTGTGGGCATGTTCGGCCGGGAATAAAACGGAGACTGCTGAAAATAAAACGGATCCTGCCGAAGTATCAGTGAATACAGGAAACATCATCAAAGTCGCCATCGACATCAAAGACTATGGGACAGTGAAGGCGGAGCTTTATGAAGATGTCGCACCGAAAAGTGTGGCCAATTTCGTTTCTCTGGTGAAAGACGGTTTTTATGATGGCAACCGGTTTCACAGGATCATCGACGGTTTCATGATACAGGGCGGTGCCGATATGAGCGGTACAGTCAAGAATATCGAAGGGGAATTCGAGGCCAACGGTTTCAAGAACGATCTGAAACATACGGAAGGCGTCTTATCGATGGCCAGAGCCAAGGATATGAATTCCGCTACTTCACAGTTTTTCATCATGGTCGGTGATGCCGGCTGGCTCGATGGCCAATATGCCGCTTTCGGAAAGGTCTATGAGGGCCTTGATATCGTGAAAAAGATCGCCTCCGACGCAAGACCGATCGATAATAACGGAACGATCAAAGAGGAAGAAATGCCTCAGATCGAATCGATACGGATCATCGAAGAATAAGATATGCAAGAGACAAAGCACTCTGTGAGAAACGAGTGCTTTTCTTATGTTTCGAAAGATACTGGTGTGCATACTTGAAGTAAAAATAAGTTATAATATAGACAGAGGTAGATATGTATCATATCAGCGATATTAAAAAGTTTCTGCGTTGTCAACGGCTTTACTATTTCAGTAAAGACGAGAATAACGTTTTTAAACCATATCTTCGTTCTGACGAGAATATCGTCGACCTGCTGAAAGAATATTTTGATATCTCGGATTGTTATGAAGGAGTCAGAAATGATTCCGGGGAGAGGTTCTTCTCCCAGATAGATCAGTATGAATGGTTCATTCATCCGCGTTTCGTTGAAGGAGAGATGCGTGTGAATGTTCCTTTCGTGCACAAAAACGACGATCTTTTCGATCTGTACTTCATGTATTACGGCACCTATATCAAGGATCTGGATACTTTGAGCTATCGGATCACTCTGCGGGTGCTCAAGGATCTGAACGTACCGGTCGGGGAGATCTATCTGATCCATCTCAACGGCGACTATGTCAATGAAGGGAAACTCGATCCCAAGAAGCTGTTTCTTTGCGAGAACAGTTTCAACCGCCGCCGTCTGAAAAGTATCATCGAAGAAGTTGATATCGATTTTAAGAGATATCTCAAAGAGATGGAGACCTTCGATCCGGAAAAAGAACCGGCAAAGAAGTGCCGCTATTGCAAGCTCAACGGATTGTGCGAGCATTACGATAAATGTTTCCCGGATGAGGAAAAAGATGCGGATGATTCCATCCTGACGTTAGTCTCCAGCCAGTACAAGAACAGGATGTATGAAGAGGGCATACGCCATCTCAAGGATGTCAATACGGATCTTCTGGAAGGAAGCAGGACCCAATATGCCCAGATCATGGCATCGAGGAACGGCGGCATCTTCATCGATCATTATTCGCTGGCTTCCTGGCTCGACAAGATCTCTTCCAGGCCGATCTCCTTCATCGACTTCGAGTGGGACCGTTATCTGATCCCGACCTACGAAAAGATGCGTCCGATGGATGTCGTATGCTTCGAATTCGCTCTGTATTACATCGATGAGAACGGCCATATGGAACACAGGACCTTTGTCGGAACAGGGGACTGCCGCAAGGAATTCGTTGAAGCCCTGCTGGAATACCTGCCAAAGAGCGGACCGGTCTTAGCCTACAACGCCCAGGGTGCGGAATGCCTCAGGCTCAGCGAACTGGCTGCGATCTATCCGGAATATAAGGAAGAACTTGAAAAGATCGTCGATCGTTTCGTCGATCTGGCGGTGCCGTTCATTGACGGTCTGGTCTATGACGTGCGCATGCAAGGCAATTACTCTTTGAAAAAACTCGTGGATATCTGTTCGGATTATTCGTATAAGGATCTGGATATCTATGACGGCATGGAGGCCGTCTTCAGCTGGCGCGATATCGCCAATGCCGATGAAAAAATGGGCGAGAAGATCGTTGAGAATCTCAAGGAATACTGTTCTTTGGATGCCTATGGACTCTTCTTAGTCTACAAATGGCTGATTCAACTCATGCTTGAGTCTAAATAAATATAAAGGAGGAAGACTTATGAAATTCGCTATTTATGGTGAAAATGTAACTGTGAATGACACGATGAGGGAAAAGATCGAACAGAGACTTTCCGAGCTCAACAAATACGTTGTCATTGACGAGGCACAAAGTGCCCGTGTCACCGTAAAGATCCACGGAGATGCTCTGAAAGTTGAGGTGAACGTTCCTACCAAAATCGGATTGATGAGGTCGGAAGTCGTGCATCAGGACTTCTCCACAGCCGTAGATCTGGCGATCGATAAACTGGAAGATCAGATCAGAAGACAGAAGGGCAGACTTTCCAGAAGACACAAGGAATCCCTTGCGGAAAACTTCTATGAGGAAGCCGATGAAGAAAACGATACACCTGTCAGGACCAAGACGATCTATGCGGATGAGATGATCCTCGATGAAGCGATCATGCGCATGGAGATGCTGTCACATTCCTTCTTCATCTACAGAGATGTCGATTCGGAAAAACTGGCAGTCGTTTATAAGAGAAATGAGGGAGGCTACGGCTTGATCGAGATCAGCGAATAAGCCGGTAAAGATAATCAATCAACAGGATCGGTCAAAGGTGCGCAAGCACCTTTGATCTAGAAAAGGAGTATATGAAGCGGATCGGGAACAGAAATCCAAGACGTGACATCGAAATACTGTCACAGAATTACAGAGATTTCAAACTATTACTGGAGGAAACGCAGGAGAATATCGCGAGTCATGACCGCCGAAAGATCGAGTCAGGGATCAAGGTCGTCAGCCATATCGAAAACGTCATCGAGGCTCTCGATGAGGATGACAGATTCATCATCGAAAAAGAGATCGTCGAAGGCAGAAAGGGCAACTGGTATATGGAATATTTCTCCGCGTCCTCTTATTACAGACACAGAAACCGTGCTTATATGAATTTTCTTCGTTGTCTGTAAATGTTTGCAGAAGTATAATTAAATTAAATAAAGAGAGGGTAATAAAATATGTTTTTAAAAGGAATAGCTACATCAAGCGGTATTGCCATCGGTAAGGTCTATAAGCTTGAACAGCCTAACATCGTCATCTCTGAAGAAAAGAGAGACACCGAAGCTGAACTCAAGGTCTTCGAAGATGCGATGGCCAAAACGATCAGCGATATCGAACAGATCAAGGAAAGAGCCAGCGCTACATTAGCTCCGGAAGAACTCGCGATCTTCGATGCACATCTGATGATGGTTCAGGATCCGGAATACAAGGATCAGATCGTCAACATGATCAAAGACGGTTCCAATGCGGATCAGGCGACTAAGACAGTCTCCGATATGATGGTCGGCATGTTCGAATCGATGGATGATGCATATTTCAAAGAAAGAGCTGCCGATATCAAGGACGTCTCTTTCCGACTCTTATGCAATATCCTGGGACTGACTATTCCTGATCTGACAGCGATCGACGAGGAAGTCGTCATCGTTGCCGAAGAAATGACTCCGTCTGATACAGCACAGCTGAACAAGAAGTATTCGTTAGGTTTCGTCACGGAGATCGGCGGCAAGACTTCCCATGCAGCGATCATGGCTGTCGCATTAGGTCTTCCGGCTGTTGTCGGCTGTACCGGTATCATGTCTTCCTGCAAGCACGGTGACAAGATCATCCTTGATGCCAAGGAAGGCGATGTCATCATCAATCCTACAGATGAACAGCTGAAAGAATACGAAGAGAAGCGCGTGAAGTTCCTTGAAGAAAAGGCAGCTTTACAGGTACTTCTCGACAAACCTTCGATCACGGTCGATGGCCACCAGGTCGAGCTGGTCGCCAACATCGGTTCTCCGAAAGACATGGACAACGTCGTTGCCAACGGTGCCGAAGGTGTCGGTCTTTACCGTACGGAATTCCTGTATATGGAATCTACGGAAGACTTCCCAAGTGAAGAAGATCAGTTCAATGCTTACAAGGTCGTCCTTGAAAGAGCAGAAGGCAAGAGAGTCGTTGTCAGAACGCTGGATATCGGCGGTGACAAGAAGCTTCCTTACTTCGAATTCGATCCTGAAATGAACCCGTTCCTGGGTTACCGTGCGATCAGACTGTGCCTGGATAGAAAAGACATTTTCAAGACACAGGTCAGAGCGTTATTAAGAGCTTCCGTTTACGGCAAGCTGGCGATCATGTTCCCGATGATCGCTACGATCGACGAATTCAAGAACGCAAAGCAGTTCGTTCTTGAAACCAAGGAAGAACTCAAGGCGGAAGGTGTTGCAGTATCCGATGAGATCGAGATCGGTATGATGGTCGAGATCCCGGCTTCTGCTGTACTGGCTGATGAATTCGCAAAATATGCAGACTTCTTCTCCATCGGTACCAACGACTTGATCCAGTACTCGATGGCAGCTGACAGAATGTCCGAGAAAGTCGCATATCTCTACCAGCCGCTGAACCCTTCGATCTTACGTCTCATCAAGATGACGATCGACGGTGCACATTCACAAGGCAGATGGTGCGGTATGTGCGGTGAAATGGGCGGCGATCCGATGGCTGCTCCGGTACTGCTGGGTCTGGGACTCGATGAATTCTCGATGTCCGCTTCCAAGATCCTTCCTACCAGAAAGATCATCACTTCGCTCAACAAGAAGGAAATGGAAGACCTGGCCAATAAGGCAGTCAAGTGCCATACCGAGTCGGAAGTCACTGCTTTGGTGAAAGAAGTCCTCAACAAATAAGCACAGAATCAGATCAGGGCGTCGTAAAAGACGCCCTTGTTTCATGAATATACTATTTTGCAAATACACCATTTAGTATTAAAATAAAGAAGTAAAAATTTTAGTGAGGTGAATTTATGGGAAGAGCGCATGAAGTAAGAGCTGCGGCAATGGCTAAGACCGCCGCAATGAAATCAAAAGTCTATTCAAGATACGGCAAGGAAATCTATATTGCCGCAAAGTCTGGCGTTCCTGATCCGGATATGAACCTCGCATTAAGATCCAAGATCAAAGAAGCCAAGGCCAACCAGGTCCCTGCTGACGTTATCAAAAGAGCGATCGAAAAGGCCAAAGGCGGTACAGGTGAATCTTATGATTCGCTCAGATATGAAGGTTTCGGCCCGGGTGCTGCTACGATCATCATCGACTGTCTGACAGACAACTCCAACAGAACGGTCGCTGCGATGAACCAGTGCTTCAACAAATCTCATTGCAAGATGGGCGTCAAGGGTTCCGTTTCTTTCAACTATGACAACCTGGGCGTATTGAGCTTCAAATATGAAGATGAAGATACGATGCTTGATACTCTGATCAATGCCGATGTCGATGTCAATGATATCGAAGTCGAAGAAGGCGAGATGACGGTTTATGTTTCTCCGACAGACCTTCACAAGGCTCAGGAAGCGATCGATGCTTTGATCCCGGATTGCGAGTATTCCGTCTGTGCGATCAAGATGCTGCCGCAGGAATATGTCACTCTGACTGATGAGCATGACAAGGAAATGTGGCAGAGACTTCTGGACAACCTCGATCAGGTCGAAGATGTTCAGGAAGTTTATCACAACGTCGAGATGTAATCTCGAAGAGATCTGAATTCAAAAAAATGGCAAGTGATTGCCATTTTTTCATGTTTATTTGAAAATGAGCGGACCCTCCAGCTGCCGTTTGATGTAGGCATTGGAGTCCTTCAGAAGGGAAGCGTAGAGCAGATCGCTCTTATATTCGATCGACTTGTATGGTGCGGGAATGTTTTTGAACAGAGTGACGATATTGACCTCTTCCTTGACTTCCTTGAGCAGGGCTCTTCCTTTCTCGTTGAATCCGAGCACC
>JAZQIF010000186.1:0-2183 GCA_045540935.1 Erysipelotrichaceae bacterium
GATCTCCCAGTTGATATCGTTGTCCTCGGCGATCAGAATATTGATGCCCTGAAGATCGGAATAGTCATTCTCCGGTTCAACAGATTTCCCCTGTGTTCCGAGCAGTTCGTTGATCTTATCGTACAGTTTGGAACGGAACAGTGGCTTGCTGACGAAGCCGTTTGCTCCGGCCTCTTTTGCCGTATCCTCGATATCCGACCAGTCATAGGCGGAGATCAGCAGGATCGGAATATCGGGATCCATTTCCGTACGGATCCGGCGGATCGTTTCGACGCCGTCGATATCCGGCATCTTCCAGTCGAGGATCACGACGCTGTAATCTTTGGCGGTCTTGCTTCGATGCATGATCATGCCAAGTGCTTCTGCCCCGCTGCGCGCACAGTCGGCATTTACGCCGAGAGACTCCAACGTATCGACTGCAGTTTCCAGAGTGATCTCATCATCATCGACGACCAGGACATCCATCGGATCGAGCATCATATCTTCCCTTTGCCGATCGGCAACAGGAAGATCCAGAATCACTGTGAACGTCGTTCCCTTCCCCTGCTCACTTTCGCAGTCGATAGTGCCGTTCATCAGATCGACCATCTGCTTTGTGATCGCAAGGCCGAGTCCAGTCCCCTGAACGCTGTTTACCCTGCTGTCTGTCTGACGGGAAAACGGCTGATACATGGTCGCCATGAATTCCGGACTCATGCCGATGCCGGTATCGGCGACCTTATAGGTCAGCTTGACGCAACCTGGCTTTTCACTTTCTTCCTCACGCATGTCCACACTGACATGGCCGCCAGGCTGAGTGTATTTGATGGCATTGGAAAGGATATTGATATAGATCTGATTCAGCCGAAGCTGGTCAGCGTAAAGATATTCCTTTTCGATCCGGCTGGTACGGAAACTGAACTCGATATTCTTTTCCTTGATCATCGGCTGGGAGATGTTTACGAGATTTTCCACCGTCTCAACGATGGAGAACGTCTGCGGGCTGAGATTCAGCTTTCCGCTCTCTACCTTGGAAATGTCAAGGATATCATTGATTAAAGTAAGCAGATGATTGCTGGCCATAGAGATCTTCCGCAGGTTCTCTTTGACCGATTCCGTATCTCCCAGATTCTTTTCCGCGATCGTTGTAAGACCGATGATCGCATTCATCGGCGTACGGATGTCATGAGACATCGTTGAAAGGAAATCGGTTTTTGCTTTGCTGGCCAGATTCGCTTCTTTGGCCGTTGCCTGAAGTTTTTTGTTGAAATACAGCATGACTGCCATATCAAAAACAAACAGGATCATGAGGCCGGCAGACACAAAACCGATCAGTTTCCAGTTCTCGGTATTGACCTTCAGACCGCTCATCGGCATGAAACTGAGAAGTGTCCATCCTTCTGTGGCGGTGACCGGAGTATAGGCGAGGATACATTCCTCGCTTCGGGAATTGAGCATGGCAACAGAGCCGGTCAATGAAGTGATCCTTCCAAAGAGTTCCTGCGCGGAGGAAGGATCGACCGTATTGTATGATTTGTAGAACTCGAAGAAGCTGGAATTCTTGTAAGAATGGCTCTTGATAATATAGTTACCGTCTGAATCGATCACGGAAAGCTCGACACTTTCAAACTCTTCCTGCGGGAGGACCCATCTCTGTTCAAGCTCCGAGACTGGCAGTACACGCAGCAGTATGGCGCTGCGCGATTCACTGCTGATCGGATCATGAAGCAGAACCGAATTGCAGAAAGCGATGGACTGTTCGCCGTTGACCGGATTGGTATAGGAACGGGTAATGTTGATGGATTCTCCTTCATCAGAGATCCAGTTCACATTTTTCAAAAAATCAAACTGTTCATAAGAGACAGTAAAATCGTCAGGATCGTTCAGCCTCGCTCTCGTGGAAAAGCCGGTCAGTGTATCGCTGTATACGATATGTGCGGAAGCATTTGGCAGGACATGAGAGATCCGAATGAAGGAGACAGCCTCATCCATGGTCATATCCATACCGTTGATATAATGCGCCCAGACATCACAGATGCGCTGTTCGCCCTTCAGATAGTTTTCGGTGATATGTCCCATCGTGATCGTGGTGTTTTCAAAGTGTTCTATCTGTCTTCGGGTCGTTTCGCTGTTTTCGATGTTGGAATAAAGGACGACAAAAGTCAGCATGGCGATCATGATAAATACATTGACAGCAACGACCA
>JAZQIF010000187.1:0-12299 GCA_045540935.1 Erysipelotrichaceae bacterium
GCTCTGGCCATCAGCCAGGAACCGTATTGCGATCCGTATTTTTCCTACGGTGCCATCAGCTTTGCGGCACCCTGCTGGGCTTTAGGTACGGCGCTCGGCATCCTGATGGGCAACATCCTTCCGCCAAGAGTCGTTTCCGCACTGTCGGTCGCCTTGTTCGGCATGTTTCTGGCGATCATCATCCCGCCGGCAAAAACATCAAGACCGATCCTGATATTGATCATACTGAGCTTTGTTTCAAGTTTTATCCTGTCAAGGTTCACACCTCTGTCGCAATCAAGCATCACCATCATCCTGACGATCCTGATCTCAAGTCTTGGGGCATTGCTGTTCCCGGTGAAAGGAGGAAACGATGAAGAATGATTTCTACATTTACCTTCTTGTCATGGGCATCACCGTCTTTGGTGTCCGTGTGCTTCCTTTGACCCTGATACGAAAACCGATCAAAAACCGCTTCATCCGCGATTTCTTATACTACGTACCCTATGTGACGCTTTCCATCATGACCTTCCCGGCCATCATCGACGCGACTTCCAGTCCGCTGGCCGGCTTGTTTGCTCTGATCGCCGGGATCATCGCCGCATATAAGCAGATGGGCTTATTTAAAGTTACCCTGGTCTGCTGCTTCAGCGTGCTGATCCTGGAATTCCTGTTATAGTTTTCACATTCTTTTTCTCCTTGTCACTTATAATGAAGATAAGGAGAATTTTTTATTATGGAAATCACCAATACGATCAAATACGTAGGCGTCAACGACCACAGGATCGACCTCTTCGAAGGCCAGTACAAGGTCCCGAATGGCATGTCCTATAATTCCTATGTCATCCTCGATGAGAAGATCGCTGTCATGGATACGGTCGACCGCAATTTCACTCACGAGTGGCTCGACAATATTCAAAACGTATTAGGCGGAAAACAGCCGGACTACCTGATCGTCCAGCATATGGAACCCGATCATTCAGCCAACATCGCCAACTTCATGAAGATCTACGACAAGGCTGTCATCGTCGCTTCCGACAAGGCCTTCACCATGATGAACAACTACTTCGGCACAGCTTATGAAGAGCGCCGTCAGATCATCAAGGAAGGTGACGAACTGGTCTTAGGCAAGCACGTACTCCATTTCATCGCGGCACCGATGGTCCACTGGCCGGAAGTCATGATGACTTACGATTCCTATGAAAGAGCTCTGTTCTCAGCCGACGGCTTTGGCAAGTTCGGTGCTTTGGACAGGGATGAAGACTGGGTCGATGAGGCCAGACGTTACTACATCGGCATCGTCGGCAAATACGGCAGACAGGTACAGGCCGTCCTAAAAAAGGCAGCCGATCTGCACATTCAGATGATCCTGCCGCTGCACGGACCGTTCTTATACAAGAACCTTCCTTATTATCTGAACTTATACAACACCTGGTCTTCCTATGATGTGGAAAAAGACGGTGTCGTGATCTGTTACACTTCCGTTTACGGACACACCAAAGCCGCTGTCGAAAGACTGGCCGAAGAACTCAAAGCCGACAACGCTCCGGAAGTCAGAGTCTTCGACCTGGCAAGATGTGATATGTCGGAAGCTGTCGCAGCTGCCTTCGCATACGGAAAGCTCGTGCTGGCGACGACGACTTACAACGCCGACATCTATCCGTTCATGAAGGAATTCATCCATCATCTCACGGAACGCGGTTTCACCAACCGCAAGATCGGCCTGATCGAAAACGGATCCTGGGCACCTCTGGCTGCCAAGACGATGAAAGACATGTTTGCCAAGTCAGCCAACCTGACCTTCATCGATCCTGTCGTATCCATCAAGTCGGCAATGAACGATGACAACAAGAAACAGATCGAAGAGCTCGCCGCCCAGCTTTGCGCCGACTATATGGCAAGAGATGAAAAGAAAGCCAACAAGTCCGATATGAAGGCACTCTTCTCCATCGGCTATGGCTTGTATGTCGTCACTTCCAACGACGGCAAGAAGGACAACGGCCTGATCGTCAACACGGTCGTTCAGCTCACCGATAATCCGTTCAGAGTCATGGTCTCCATCAACAAGAACAACTACTCCCATCATGTCATCCAGCAGACCGGCATCATGAACGTCAACTGTCTGAGCGTCGAAGCACCGTTCAAAGTCTTCGAACAGTTCGGTTTCCAGTCCGGCCGCAACGTCGACAAGTTCAAGGGTGAGACCATCCTTCGTTCCGACAACGGACTTGCCTTCCTGTCCCGCTACATCAACGCCTTCTTCTCACTCAAAGTAGAAGACTACAAGGATCTTGGAACACACGGCATGTTCATCTGTTCGGTAACTGAGGCACGCGTCATCTCCAATGCGGAAACGATGACCTACACCTACTATCAGAAGAACGTCAAGCCGAAACCTCAGACCGAAGGCAAGAAAGGCTTCGTCTGCAAGGTCTGCGGCTATGTCTATGAAGGCGATACCCTTCCGGATGACTTCATCTGTCCGCTCTGCAAACACGGCGTCAGCGATTTCGAAGAGATCAAATAGAATCAAGGGGGCAATTCAAGCCCCTTTTCCTATACAATGAAGGTATGAAGAGGTATCTCATCATCTACAAAGGGATCGTCCAGGGCGTCGGATTTAGAGGCAAGGCCATCCAATGTGCCAGGAGGCATCAGCTCACCGGCTTTGTGCGCAACACTTCAAACGGCGATGTGGAATGCGAAGTCCAGGGAGAGGATGTCGATCTCTTTGTAAAAGAAACGATCGCAGGCGATCGTTTCATCAAAGTCTTTGATTATTCTTTAAAACAGATCCCTCTCAAAGAAGACGAGAGGAATTTTTCCGTCAGATTCTGAACCGGTACATGATGATCGAAGCGGCCATGCCGACATTCAAAGAGTCGATATTGCGCATGTCGATCTTCATGATGCAATCAGAAGCATCCATCAGTTCCTTCAGGACACCGCTGCCTTCATTGCCAAGAATGAAGGCCATTTTTTCTTTCGCTTCCACTTCATGCATCTCATAGGTATTGTCACGAAGTCCGGTGGCACAGACATAGAAGCCTTCTTCTTTTAAACGGCTCACCTCTTCAAGAAGATCGCCATGGCAGATCTTGAGTTCATAGATCCCGCCTTTGCAGGCGCTGAGGCATTTTTCATTGTAGATCTCCGCACAGTCTTTGGACAGGATCAGCGAATCAAAACCGAACAGCTGTGCCGCTTCCATGATCCTGCCGATATTCAAAGGATCCTGCAGTCTGTCCAGAAGAAGGACTCTTCTTTCGGGGCTTCGCACTTCTTCGATCATTGCGGAAACGCCGATATAGGAATGCCCTTGTTCATCGGCGATCTTATCCAAGACTTCCTGACTCACTTCCAGGACATCATCGTGTTCAAAGGGAAGATCTCCCGTATATACGAGCTTTTTCAGAAAGCCTTTTTCTTTTGCCTTAAGGATCAGTTTTTCATCACATAACAAAAAACGGTCTTCACGATACTTCTTCATGTGAAGCTTGCATAAGTTTTTGACAGTCTTATTTTCCAAGGAAGTGATCATCTTCTCTGGCTCCTCAGCAAGGTCGCGACGACATCAAGTGCCGCACAGGCATTCAAGGCATTACGGAAATCCGAACCGTAGGAGATATACAGGTGTTCGTCACACAGTTCGAGCAGTTCGCTGGAGATGCCGCGTTTTTCTCCTCCCAGCATGAACAGCGCCTTTGAAGCAAATTTCACATCGAAGATATCCTTCGACTCTTCTCCCCGATACAGGCCATACAGACGATAGCCTTCTTCTTTGCAAGCTTTCATCTGTCTTACAGGATCTTCCAGGATCCTGATATGGATCATATCATAGGCACCGGCGGAAGACTTCAGAAGCTGGGCTTCCATCGATGAATAATCGCGTTTGGAAAGAAAGACGTTCTTCACGCCCAGGGCATACAGACTGCGCAAGGAATAGCCCAGATTGAAGGGATCTTCGATCCCGTCGAGATAAAAGATATCGCCGGGTTCAAAGTCATCTTCTTGTCTTGCAGAGACTTCCGCGCCGATCCCGCCGTGGCTTTTCCCTGTCAGCATATTCAAAAGCTCGCTCTTTTCCAGCTCCTTGATCTCGATGCCTTCTGCTTTCGTGATCTTTCTTATGAAATTGAAATCCTTGGTCTTCTTGTCTTTATCGATATAGACCGTCTGGATCTTCCTTTTCTTATTTAATAAAGCGGCCTTGACTGAGATCGCACCTTCAATGATCATCGCACTGCCGCCTTTCGTATCATATCGCCTTTTTCGACCGCAAAAGGCATCCGCACCATCAGCAGCTGCGTCGGCTTGTTGGCGAGTTCCACCGGATCATAGTTCTGATCGAACATCACTTCGGCCTTGAAATGCAGATTGTCGATCTTCGGACCGAAGACCTCAAGTTCATCGCCTTTGGCAAAGACGTTCTTGACTTCGATGAAGGCGATGTTTCTCCTGACATCAAAGTCATGGACGAAAGCCACATAATCGTGGGTCACTCCGGCACCGTTGACGCCATACAGATGCTTGGTATTGTCACAATCCCCGGAAAGGAAACCGTCATCGCTCGGCCGGTTCTCCGCCTTGGAAAGTTCATTGTCATAGTAATCGAGACGATCGGGTGTCAGCCTGCCCTTCTCGTAGATCTCATCGATCATCTTGCGGTAGGTCTTGACGACCTGGCCGATATAGTATTCCGACTTCATGCGTCCTTCGATCTTCAAGGAAGCGATGCGGGAATGGATCATCCGCTCCACATAAGCGGAAGCCCGAAGGTCTTTGGAAGACATCGAAAGAAGGCAGTCCGGATCGGAGATCTCTTCTTCCTTGTCATATAAGCGGTATTTCCAGCGGCACGAATGGGCACAGCCGCCCCGGTTGGCATCGCGCAGCGTCATGCGGTTGGATAAGACACATCTTCCCGAATAATTGGAACACATGCCGCCATGGATGAAGACTTCCAATGGCACAGAAACTTTTCTGGCGATCTGTTCGATCTGCGTCATCGAAGCCTCTCTTCCCAGAACGATACGGTCGGCACCGAATTCTTTCAAAGTACGGACCGCCGAAGAATTCAAAGAAGAAAGCTGGGTCGAGATGTGACACTCGATATGCGGCGCTTCCTGTCTGACCACCGGTATCAGCGCCAGAGAAGAAATGATCACGGCATCGATGCCGATCTTTTCAAGATAACGCAGGTATTCCCTGATCCCGTAATAGTCATCATCATGGAAGACGATATTGACCGTCACGAAGACCTTTGCCCCGTATTTCTTGGCAAAAGAGGAAAGCTCCTTGAGATCTTCCAAAGAAAAGTTGGAAGCACGCGAACGGAGTGAGTAAAACTTACCGCCTACATAGACGGCATCCGCTCCGTACATGATCGCGATCTTGGCCTTTTCCAGGTCTTTCGCGGGTGCTAATAATTCGATCTTATTCATTCTTTCACGATATTGGTCTTGAGATATAAATAGCCGGAAGAATAATTTCCCGGATGATTGTGTAAGAAAGAGTCACGGATGAATCCGGCATTGCTTCCGGAGACCCGCTTGTAATCACGCAGCACCTGGGCGATCAGAGCATCGTCTTCGATGAACAGCGTATCCACGATCCCGCGCTTGAGATCGTTTCTCAGATCACAGATCTCGGAAAACATCTCAAAGATATAATCCGTATAGATATAAGTCCCGTCTTCATCTTCCACGATCGGCATCTTGTATTCCCTTTGTTCCTCAACAAGAGAAAGGGTCTCCTTCCCCTTGAAGTCGTAGTCCTTGCCGATCTGTTTGAAATAATTGGACAGGAAATTGCGCTTGGAATAGGACATGCGCAGATGACCGAAGATCTGCATGTTGACTCTGCCGCTGAGATTCTTTGTGATCTCCTTGACTTCATCAAGGGTCAGTTCCCTTGAAAACATCACCGAATCGATCCCCTGATCCAGGAAGAATGCGGAATCCAAGGAGTTGCATAAGACGGTCTTGCCGTCATAGATGAGCTTTGAAAGCATGCCGTAGGATTTGGCGGCATTGTAGACGCCCAGATCATGGAAAAAGATCCCGTCGACATCGATGGAATCGATGAAATCCAGGTAGTCGTACATCAGCATCTTTTCATCTTCGCAGATGAAGTCATCCATCACGATGTAGAACTTTTTATGGAAGGTCTTGCAGAAGCGGGAAGCCTGTCGGATCTCATCGAGAGAAAGATGGTAGCCGGTCGTAAAATACTTGCCGGTGATGATGCCATCGGCAAACGGCAGCAGTTTCTCTAAAGGTTCCAGTCTTCGCAACGTAAAAAGCAATTCCATACCACTTTTATTTTACTGTAAAACAGGCCGAAAAATCATCTCTCAGGTATCCGATTGAATGATTCCCCGGCTGACAAATCTAAAACTGCCTATAGAAGACAGTTTACTTGGTTTATAAGAGAATCCCGGCCAGGATGCCAAGGCATGCCGATAAGACGATGATGACGATCGGATGGGTCTTCTTTTTCATCGAAAGGAAGCACGCCAGCGCAAAGATGAATAAAGAAACAAACAATGAAACATTCATCTTCAATCCATCTGCCATAAAGACCGTTTTCGCCACTGAAATGGCACTGGCTCCGATCATGCCGACGACCGCCGGCTTGAGGCCAGTCATGCAGCCCTTGACGATCTTGGAATCACGGAACTTCTCAAAGCCTCTGGCGATGATCAGGATGATCATAAAGGAAGGAAGCACGACACCAAGTGTGGCAAATACGGAACCCGGAATACCGGCAACTTCGCTTCCGATATAGGTGGCGACATTGACCGCAAAGGAGCCCGGCGTGGATTCACTCACCGCCAGAAAGTCGACCAGTGCTTCTTCACTGAGCCAGGCTTTCGAGATGACTTCCTTTTCGATCAATGGAAGCATGGCGTATCCGCCTCCGAAAGTGAACAAGCCGATCTTGAAGAAGGTAAACAATAATTCTAACAGGATCATTGCTGCACCTCCTTTAGCGCCAGTGTACTGTAGGCAAGACCGGCAGCTGCACAAAGGATGATGATCAGTAAGACGTTCAGTTCCGTAAACGCCGTCCCGATCAGGGCGAAGGCCATCAGCAGGTAATAGAAGATGCCTTTCGGAGCCTGCTTATACATCGTAAGCAGTGCCTTGATGATCAAAGCCAGTACACCGGCCCGGATGCCGTTGAAGGCATACTTGACATAGATGTTGTTTTCAAATTCTTTAAGCACATAGGAGATCGATAAGATGATCACGAACGAAGGAAGGATCATCGCAAATGTCGATACGAAGGCACCAAGTACTCCCGCCACTTTATAACCGACGAAGGTCGCGGAATTGATGGCGATGGGTCCCGGTGTCGATTCGGCGATCGCCACGATCTCTAAGATATCATCGTCTGAGATCCAGTGACGCTTCTCGACCGTCTCCTTTGAGATCAGCGGGATCATCGCATATCCCCCGCCGAAGGTGAACAGCCCGATCTTCAATGAGCTGATAAATAGTTTTCCAAGTTTTTTCCAGTCTGTTTTCATACATATCCCTTTCCAGATCTGATCTGACGTTTTTCATTATAGGTGGGATATGTATATAATTCCAACAATATATTTTTATGAAATCAATAAGTATTTACTTATATATTTTCCACGTTCATCGGACTCGGATAATCGAGTTCATAGTTCCTTACCAAATCGATAAAAGCACTCGCGGAAGGCGTCAGGAACTTGTCCTTATGATAGATGATCTTGAAGCTTCTCTTGAAGCCAAGACCCTTCACACGTATGGTCTTGATAAGCCCGTTTCGAAGTGCCGAAAGCACCATCCTCTGCGGCAATACGGCGATGCCCAGTCCGTTGATCGCCGCATTGATCAAAGCGGTTGAAGATGTCGCTTCCCAGAGCGGATCGACGGAGTAGCCGGCCTGATTAATCGCGTTATCAAAGACTTCTCTGGTGCCGCTTCCCGCTTCCCGCAAAAGGAAAGGCTGCTTCACGAACTCTTCGATACCGATGACCTGTCCCTGTTTCCAAGGACTTTTTACTGAACAGACGATCGTCAGCCGGTCTTCCAGATATGGCAAAGAGATGATGCTTGGCGAATGGGCGATGCCTTCGATCAAAGCGATATCGAGTTCATTGTTGAGGATCTGCTGCTCAAGATATTCCGTCTGTTCGACCTTGACGCGGACCTCGGTCTCCGGCATCTGCATGGAAAAAGCCTTGACGTATTCCGGTAAAAAATAGGAACCGATCGTGATGCTTGAACCGACACGAAGGACACCTTTGTAGTCCCAATTGCGCAGGCCTGTCTCCATATCCTTGAACAGGTCGTTGATGTGGATCGCATATTGTAAAAACCTCTCCCCCGCCTGGGTGAGCGAAAGCCGCCTGCCGATCCGATCAAAAAGTTTCACACCATAGTATTCTTCCAGTTCCTTGATCGCCAAAGAGATCGCCGGTTGTGTCATATGCAGTTTTTCGGCTGCCCTGGTCGAGTTGCATTCCGACTCACAGACCGCCTGAAAGATCATCAGATGTCGCAGTGTCATAGGGTCTCCTTATATCAAATCAGTTATTATTATTGTTAAATTATATTATTTCAAATATCAAAACACAAGAACTATACTGTAAACGATGATCGCGATTCAGCGATAGAAAAGAAGACTATGAAAAAGAAAAGATATTATTATATGCGGTCGGGTATCCTGTTTGACGAAAGCTCTGACGAGGCCTGCGCCCGGATCAAATCCGCTTCCTTAGGTCCGGACAAAAAGATCGTCTCAGCCGATGGCAGCCTGCAGATGCTAGCCCTCATCAAAAACACGGATCCTGAAGATCCGGATGATCTGAAAAAAAGAGAATACGAACTGATCGATAAAGACGGAACGATCATCGCTTATGGCCATCCCCGATATGCGGTTGTTGATGACCCGGAGGTCAATGGCTGGCCGATCAACCGGCTGCCGAAAGTCGATCACGCGGATATCCATTTGAAAGATGACTATATCCTGAAGATGCACAATTCACAGAATTATTCTTTGGAAGACCTGCAGGGAAACGAAGTCCTTCGCATCATGCATAAAGGCATCGGCGGAGGCTGGGACATCGAAGAAAAAAAAGGCTTCTCGGCAGAGGAGATCCTGGGACTCTTCCTGTTCTCCAGATACATCGAACAGGAAAATGACTTCCTTATCATTTAAGACAAAGAAGGAATAAGAAAAGTCTTTCTCATGGTAAAAATAAGCATAATAAAAAGTCTCCTGAACAAAGACATTTTACCTTAGCGGCGTCCGGGTTCGATTCCCTGACGCTTTTTTAATATCAAACCATGAAAAAAAAGGAGCTGTCGCTCCGCGATCTGACAACGATCCAATAAGGATCATTCGTCAGGTTTTCGGACAGCCCCTTCTTATTTTACAGATTTCTTATAAAGTTGTAGAAACAGATCGCAATGATCAGCAGATTGGAATAATTGAAGAGCTTGTCGATCATATCGTTGTCGATCATCTTGTTGATCTTACGGCCAATGATGCCGCCCAAGATGCCAAGTACGATCATGATCAATAACATCCCCCACTCAAGCGGCGGTGTGGCGCCGCTCACCACGGTCGTCAGGATATTGGCACTCTGGCCGAATACGATCGTGAACAGGCTGGCGTCCGCTGCTTTCTTGGAATCCAGTCCGAGAAAGAAGGCAAAGATCGCCACGTTGATCGGACCGCCGCCGATGCCTAGAAACGAAGAAATGAAGCCAAGAACGAAACCCAGGATCGATTTGGATACTTCCGAAGTGATATTGAGTGACTTGATCTTCTTCTTGTTGAGCGTATAGACATATACGGCTACGATCAGGATCATCAGGATGAGCGACTGTATGGCGACCACCGTATTGGCGGAAGAGACCGAGGCTTTCAGAAGACGGAAGGCCTTGCCGCCCAATACGCCGCCGATCGCCGCAAAGATCGCCAGGAAGAGGTTTTCTTTCGCATCGAGCTTCTTGTTGATCAGATTGTTGATGACGGAATACAAAGCCATCGCCAAAACCGTCGAACTCGAAAGGAAGTTGATCGTCGCGGAATCATAGGATGAGACCAGGTCGAAGACCGGCTTGATGATGACACCGCCGCCGATCCCGCACAAAGCACCGATCGTCGTCGCAAACAATACGACGGCCAGCATTAATATCTTCATGAACGTTATACCTTAATCGAGGTCTTCACCGTTCGTCTCGATGACTTTCTTATACCAGTAGAAAGAATCCTTTCTTTCTCTGTGGAAGTCACCGTTGCCGTCGTTGTCTCTGTCGACATAGATGAAGCCATATCTCTTCTTCATCTCACCGGTCGAAGCCGAGACAAGATCGACGCAGCCCCACATCGTATAACCCATCAAATCGACACCGTCTTCCACAGCTTCTTTCATAGCCTGGATGTGTTTCCTCAGGTAATCGATACGATAGTCATCGTGGAACTTGCCGTCTTCGCTTCTTTCATCGTTGGCACCAAGACCGTTTTCAACGACCATCAATGGGATCTCATATCTTCCATAGACTCTGTTGAGGTAGGTCCTCAAACCTTCCGGATCGATCTGCCAGCCCCAGTCGGAAGCTTCCAGATAAGGATTCTTGAGACCGGAGAACATGTTGCCGGCAGCCTGCTCATTGACTTCCGGATGCGTGGAGACACAGGATGACATGTAGTAAGAGAAGGAATAGAAATCGACGGTACCTTTTCTTAAGATCTCATCATCGCCCTCTTCCATCTTTACGGTGATGTTGTTATCTTTGAAATAACGCTTTGCGTAGAACGGATAGTGGCCTCTGACTTGCACATCACCGCAGAAGAAGTTGCCCATATTGAAGGCATCATCGGCTGCCAAGACATCTTTCGGATCCGGGCTGTACGGGTATGCCAGCATGCCGGCGATCATGTTGCCGATCTTAAAATCCGGATTGATCTGATGACCCAGTACGACTGCCTTTGCCGAAGCCACAAACTGATGGTGCAGTGCTGTGAAGCGCTCGCTTCTTTCTTCATCATTTTCTTTGATGCCGAACATCGGCTTGTGATCTTCACCCTGCATGCCCAAAGACATGATGCGGCCGAAAGAATTCATCGCGATGTTGATCTCATTGAAAGTCAGCCAGTATTTCACTTCGTCCTTGTATTCTTCAAAACAGGTCTTGGCATATCTGACGAAGTGATCGATCACTTCTCTGCCTGCCCAGCCGTTGTATGTTTCACTCAAACCCCAAGGCAGTTCATAGTGCGATAAGGTAACTAACGGCTCGATGCCGTTTTCCTTGCATCTTTGAAAGACTTTATGATAAAAGTTCAGACCTGCTTTGTTTGGCGTTTCTTCCATGCCGGTCGGATAGATCCTTGACCAGTTGATGGACATGCGGAAACATTTGAAACCCATCTCACCCATCAGGTCGATGTCTTCTTCATAGTGATGATAGAAATCGACTGCTTCATGGGATGGATAATAGACGTTCGGATCGATCTGCTTATCCCATAATCTTGGTGTACTTACCGTACCGCCGCGGATATGGTCAGGGACACCTGCCCCTTTGCCGTCTTCATTCCATCCGCCTTCGTATTGATTGGCAGCGGTGGCACCGCCCCATAAAAAATCTTTTCTGAAACCCATGTATAGCTCCTTCGTTTTTGAAAAGAAGACCTTGTTTCAGGTCTTCTTATGGATTATTTTCCAAGTTTCTCGTATAGAGTGATGAACTTGTTTGCCAGGATGCCGAATGATTCTGCAGACATCAGCTGATCTTCCGCATGTGTCATCAGGATATCCATCGGAGGAAGTTCGCCATTGGCAAACTTCGTTAACAGTTCGCCATGTGCGGCATGACCGCCGTTGAATGCTTCTTCGCCTTCTTTGACGGCAGCTCTTGCTTCATCAAATTTACCTTCGCTTGCCAGATCGATCGCTTCGATATATTTGGAACGTGCCGTTCCTACTGCTGCGATGATCTGGAAAGCGACCATCTCCATGCCTTCCATTAATCGCCTAAGACCTCTTTAACATGCTTGATGACCTTGGCACCGTTCATCATGCCGTAGTCCTGCATATTGATCGCTTCAACAGGTTTGCCGGCAAACTGTGCCTGCGTCTCTTTTAACTTGTAGGAGACCTGTGGGCCTAAAAGGATGATGTCAGCATCCGGACCGTAAGTCGGAGCTTCGGAAAGCGGATGAGCTGCGATCTGATACTCGAGACCTTCAGCTTCAGCTGCCTTCTGCATCTTCGTAACTAATAAACTTGTGGACATACCTGCTGCGCAGAATAATACGATGTTTCTCATTAT
>JAZQIF010000188.1:0-4245 GCA_045540935.1 Erysipelotrichaceae bacterium
GTTTTCCGCTGGTCTTTCCGATCGCGGTAAGACCCGGCATAAAGTCTCCTTTGAAATCACCCAATGAGACATCCAACTGATCGCCCGGATTGACCGTCAGTGTCTTGATCGTTTCGATGATCTGATAATCGTCACTTTCATCAGCCGTTGCCATATTCACCACTTCAAAGAATTCGATCTTCAAAGCACCCTCTTCAAGCTGCGAATCGATATGGACGATCTGGCCTTTCTTGATGTCCATGACGAAGCCTTCTCCGTACTTGCCGTCATCGGCAGTCACTTCGATATTCGTCTTGTTGTGTGAGCCATTCATCGAATAGCTGGCACCCGAACATCCCGCCAGCAAGAGCACGAATAATAATACTGATAATTTACGCATCATCTTCATTTTTTCTTCTCCTTAATCCAGCTTTTCCGCTGTTTCTTTCTTTAATCTTCTCGGACCCCTTAACATCTTTAGTCCGATCGAATTCAGATACGAATACGGGTATCTGTTCTTATCGAATCTTTTCAATAAGCGTATGCGCATCACCTTAGACATCGAAACGTTCTTATCTTTGTATTCATAAGGGATGTTGACTTCTTCTGCCATACATTTGAACAGGATGGCGGAATAGGGTTCTGCCACGTAGAGATAGACGATGTCTCCCACATGGATATCACTGGATTGTTTCCATAGGATCGAATCGCTTCTTTCAAAGCTTCCGACCACATCGTAGTACTTCGGATTGGCCGGTATTACCCAGACATCGCTTCTTTCCGCCTGATCGAAAGAATAATCGATCAGAGAATGGATGACTTCATCATCGACGGTATCGTTGAGGATGATCGTGATCCATTTGTCTTTGTCCATATGATAGGCTTCATAAAAGCCCTTTTCATTCTTTAAGCCTAAGATCATATTGGGATCGGATCTTACGACCAATATTTCATATTCCTTCTTATCCAGGCCCACCTTGGTCCCATCGACATTCATCAGTATGCCGAACCACTTGCCGCTGCTTTTATCGCGGAATACCGCATAGCCGGGAAACCTCTTCCATAAGAATTCCGGAAGAGACCCGTATTGTTTTTTCATATAGGCAGCGATCCTCTTGGATTGGCCATAACCAAAGAGATCTTTCTCAAAACATGCATCTCTGATCGTTTCCAGTTCTTCGATATAGGCATTCCGTACCTGTGATACGAAGGCTCCGTATTGGGAATCGGAATTGACGTTGTCATATTCTTCATCGAGATCCGTATCATAAACACAGCTTATGATATTTCCCTTGCGATCGATCGAAAAGCGAAGTTCCATCGGATCGATCAGTTTCTTTGTATAAGAATAAAACCCGTCTTTCAGAACAAAACCGAAACTCTTCAGTTTCTTAAGATCCGGTTTCGTCTTTTTAAATACATCATTCAGGATATTCATACTTTTATTTTAAACGCAAAAGAAAAGACAAGTCATCGCTTGTCCTATATGGAACAGGCATTCATGCTGCCTGTAATTAAGGAAATGTCTTTCACTTTCATAGTAAAGCACCTCCTGTCTTGATAATAACACATTCCGATCGATTTTATAATTCATCAGAACAATAAACATGCCGCCAGAGCGACCAGGCCCTGGCATATGACATTGGAGATCTCGATCTTCCAGTGAACTTTCGGGTCTTTCAAATTGGCTTTGATCCCGATACCGCATAACATCACGAACAAGAAGATCGCCGCTACACTGCATAGCGCCGGTAAAAGGATCCTGTTTCTGATCGAATAAGTGATCAAAGAGATATAGATCATCACATAGCCAAACGCTCCGGTCATGACAGCGATCGTGTTGAGTTTCTTGTTCTTGCGATAGATCATAAACAGCAGCAGTATTACGACCGCTTCGATCGCTAACAATATGATCGCACTAAGATCGAACGCATACTTCAGCAGCATCGATCCCGATAAAAGGATCCCCAGATTGACAAGAAAGACCAGGATGACCGGCATCCGGAAACGCAGGATGCCTAAGCCTACGATGACTTTGCCTGTCGGGATGATGAAACCGAATAAGATCGATAAAACAGCACCGATGATCAGTATATTTCGAAACGGACTTCCCGGTACTCCGCCAATATGCTTTATGATCTTACTGATCGTTATCGTATAAAATATCGGATTGACATAATCCAGAAGACCCAGAGGGACCGAAAAGGAATTGAACTTATCTTTTTTCATATACTGCCTCATATACTAGACGAAAACGTTTCTATCGTTTTCCAATTTCCCTTCAGTAAAACCGATCTGTTTTACTTCTTTATTATCAAACCTATTATTTCAATCCATCAAGAAAGTCTTTGATATGACTCAGATAATCCGGAGCCTCATCATAGACACCATGTCCGTAACCTTCATAGATGAAGTACTTGCATCTAAGCTTCTCAACGATATCCAAAGAACTCTGTACACCGACGACCTGATCTTCGCCAGCCCCCATCACCAATACCGGGCACTTGATCTGATCCAGCTCATCATATACATCAAACTCTCTGATACCGTTTAAAGAAGTAAGGAAATTGACATAATCCTGTTCCGTGACACCCTGTCCTCCGGCAATGATGATATCTTTGTATTTCGCATAGAAATCCGGAGAATAGACTTTCTCACCAAAAGATTCCATCAATGCATTCACATCTCTTTCTTCTGCCAGCTTCTTCCAATTCTCGAACACTGCAGGATCAAGACCCTTTGCGTTGGAAGTCGTAGAACATAGGATCAAAGAATCGACGATATCGTTTCTTTTCAAAGCAATGGTCTGTGACACCATGCCACCCATCGATACACCCATCAGATCGACATGTTCAAGACCTAACAGATCGAAAGCCTTCAAAGTATCATCTGCCATATCATTGATGTCATAGCCTTCCGGTTCTTCTTTGATGTGATCAAAGAGATAGACTTCATGATCGGCAGCTAATAAACTGTATGCACCGACGATCGCTTCCGCAGCACCCATGACGCTTTTCAAAGAAAGGCCTGGCAATATGACTAATTTCTTTCCACCTTTATTGCCGAATTGGATATAATCCATCTGTTTTCCATCAAATTCCACAGTTTTTACTAAACTTTCTTCCATGGTCTCTTCCTCACTTGTTTTGGTTTCTTCTGTCTTTGAATCTTCCGATCCATTTTCTGTGCTGCAGCCTGTGATGATAAACAGGCACAGCACGAAACATATCAATATCTTTTTCATATTTTTTACTGTTTCTTTGCGATCCTTCTTTTGAAATATTCATTCAGCTGTCTGTCACAGCAGAAGAAATAACATCCCTTCATTCCTCTGGTCATCAGCGTTTTATAGGTATTGCGTATGATCTTATCCACTTCTCTCAAAGCATCCGGATCACCTTTTTTCGCCGGACCTTTCAAGCCATCCAGTGACTTATCGGAATCGGCACGTTTTGTATAGTCCGTGATCACAGCTTCATTTTCATAACGCAGATCGTTTCCGATAATGACGCCGGCATAATCGAATTCCAGGCCCTGGCAGGTATGAATACAGCCGATCTCTCTGATCGATTCTTCATCGATCGCCCAAGTGGAAGTATTGTTCAGATTCCAGCTTTTTGCGAAATGATATTCGGGGATCTGTATATCAAATGTATCAGGATCGTTCTGTGAACCCTTTTCCCATTCCCAGCAATAACCGGCAACGACTCTTGATTTGTTGTTGATCGTATTCTTTTGTTTTACTGCTTCATACAGATCGTTTGGATCATCAAATACTTTGAATTCATAATCGATATCTAGATCGCCAAAGTCAAAGTTGGCGGTCTGACGGATATCAAGTACATCATCCAGCCAGGCAAGATAGCCATCTGATCCATTGCATCGAAATTGCGATGTCAGATAAGCGATCTGATATTCCGCACCAAATTCATCCGCGTACTTTTTGATCATATCGATGCTGCCGATATCTTTAGCCGTGACCTTCTGCGCCTCATCGATGAAAAAGATCGAAAACTCTGCAGAACGGATGATCTCTTTGATCTGGTTTTCCCCTTTGGAAAGCATCTCTTTTTTTCTTAAACGGTGCGCTTCATCAACGATCAGACAGTTGATCTCGTTTGGAAGAGTATTCACAAAAGAACCGGATCCTTTAAACAGATGATCGATATAGTTCTTTTTATAAACACCCTTCAGTTTTTCTTCAAAGACATGTCTTGGTGCAGCATTCTTTGTAACATACATCGAGGTAAATCCTTCTCTGATCAG
>JAZQIF010000189.1:0-4236 GCA_045540935.1 Erysipelotrichaceae bacterium
GGGCATATTTATATGAAGTAAAATGTGGATTGTTTCAAGCAGATATCTGTTTATATGATTTGCTACAATACGCTTCTGTCGATCTTCCGCAATTGAACCACAGAGTCTTCAAACACATATCTGACTTACATTTATGCTATAATCATTTTTGATAAGTAATGAAGTCGAGTGGCCTTTCAGGCCAGCGGAAGAACCAACCATTGGGGTGTATCGTAAGAGGAGAATTTCCATCTCTAACCCGTCAGCTAATTTCGTAGGCTTGGAAATCATCGCTTTTTTTATTTTGCATATCATCAAGCGGCTTCATTTGGAAAGGAGCTTTTTTCATGATTGAATTTTTAAATGTTTCCAAAAGCTACAAAGGAAACGAAGAAGAAGTGGTCAAGAATATTTCCTTTACCATACCTAAAGGAAACATCGTCGTACTCATCGGCCCTTCCGGCTGCGGCAAGACCACAACACTCAAAATGATCAACCGCCTGATCCCCATCAGCAGCGGTAAGATCCTCATCGACGGCAAAGACAACATGGACTACGACCCGATCGAACTTCGCCGCTCCATGGGCTATGTCATCCAGCAGACCGGACTATTCCCGCACATGAGTGTCAAAGAAAACATCGAGATCATCCCCTCCCTGGAAAAGAGGGACAAAGAAGAGATCGCCAGAAAGACCGTTGAACTCATGAACATGGTCGGTCTTGAAAACTCTTTTTTAGACCGTTTTCCAACCCAGCTTTCCGGCGGACAGTTACAAAGGATAGGCGTTGCCAGAGCCTTCGCTACCGATCCCGAGATTATCCTGATGGACGAGCCATTCTCTGCCTTAGACCCGATCACCCGTGCACAGCTGCAGGATGAACTGGTCTTCTTACAGGCAAAGCTGCATAAGACCATCGTCTTTGTCACCCATGACATGGATGAAGCAGTAAAACTTGCCGATCGCATCTGTATCATGAAAGACGGCTGCATCATCCAATACGACACTCCGGAACAGATCATGAAAAATCCGGCTGACGACTACGTCGCCGACTTCGTCGGACGAAACCGCATCTGGGCTAATCCCCAGTATATCCTCGCCCGCGACATCATGGTCGAAGCAATCAGCGTCCCGAAGGAACTTTCCTGCTTGAAAGCGATCGATCAGATGCGCCGCAGACACGTCAACTCCGCCATGGTCGTCGATGACAAGAAACGCTTCTTAGGCATCGCCAGCGCTAGAGAGATCCAAAAACTTGACGATCGTTCCATCCCGGTATCCGACATCATGAAAAGTGCCAAAGTCACTGCCATCGAATACGATAACATTGTCGAACTCTTAAAAAAGATAAAGGACCATGATGCATCGACTTTGCCTGTTCTTTCGGAAACACAGAAACTCGTTGGACTCATCACGAGCTCTTCTTTGGTTACAGCCCTTTCTCAGCAATACATCGGCGAAACGGAGGTGAATGGCAAATGAAAAGCTTTTTTGAATACTTCTTCTCGCACATCGACATCATCGTCCAATACACGCTGCAGCATTTACGCATCGGCATGCTTGCAGTATTCTCCGCCATACTCATCGGTGTGCCCTTAGGCTTGCTAATCAGCAAGTTCGATCACACAAAAAGACCGGTCCTTGGTTTAGCCAGCATCATGCAGGCGATACCATCCCTGGCCTTGATGGGCTTTTTCATCCCGCTCATCGGCATCGGTGACAAGACCGCCATCGTTATCATCGCCCTCTATGCGATCCTGCCGATCTTAAGAAACACCTACACTGGATTAAGCAACATCGACCAATCGATCATCGAAGCCGCCAGAGGCATCGGCATGACCGAAAGCCAGATCCTGTTCAAAGTACAGCTTCCCATGGCCTTGCCTGTCATCATGGCCGGTATCCGCACAGCAGCCGTCAACTCCATCGGCACAGCCACCATTGCAGCCTTCATCGGCGGCGGCGGCTTAGGCAAACAGATCTATGCCGGCATACAGATCATCAACAGCAATATGATCCTCTCCGGTGCCATCCCTGCCTGCATCCTGGCACTTTTGGTCGATTACATCTTCTCACTGATCGAAAAAGCCGTCGTCCCAGTCTCCTTAGCCATCAATGCAGCTGACTTAGACAATCGAAAGATCGATAGTCTCAAGAAACGAAACCGCCTCACCTTATCGATACTTGGCCTATGCATCCTCTTATTCATCGGCTCGATCATTACCGAAAACATTCAGGCAAACAAAGAAAAAACGATCACCATCGCCACGACCGAATACATCGAAGAAAGGATCGTCTCCCAGTTATATAAACAAGTCATCGAAGCAAACACTGACATCAAAGTCAATCTCAACAACGCCATGGGCGGGACCCTGGTCATCTTTGAAGCCATCAAAAACAATGAGATCGACATGAACCCTGGCTATACCGGCACCTACTATGCCACTGTTTTAGGACTCAGACTCTATCCCGGCATGAGCAAGGACGACACCTACAACAATGTCGCGGACGCCTTAAAAGACTACGGCATCACCGCGTCTGGCCAGCTTGGTCCCAATAATCAGTATGTCTTCGCTGTCAAGAAAGAATTAGCTGAAAAATACAATCTCAGCAAAGTCTCCGACCTGAAACCTTATTCAGACGATTGGATCGTCGGATGCTCACAAAGTTTCTATGCCAGAGAAAACGATGGGCTGTTTCCGGTATGTGATGAATACGGACTTGAGTTCAAAGATGCGCTGACTTTCGGTGCTGCACCGATGTATCTTGCCTTGGAAAACGGAGATGTCGACGTCATCGTCTCCTACCGCACGGATGGTCTCTTGCAGAAATACGACCTCGTGCTTCTGGAAGACGACCATAACTTTTTCCCGCCTTACGTTCTGTTCTCGATGATCTCTGAAAAAGCCATGGAAAAGTATCCCGAACTGCTCGATGCTGCGATGATCTTGGATCACACTATCACTGACGAAGAGATGCAAGCCATGAACTACCGCGGAGCCCAGGAAAATATCGAACCTGAACAGATCGCCAGAGAATTTCTCATCGAAAAAGGCATCATCAAAGAATAACCATTCAAAAACACATATAACAGACCCTCTTTCTTGTACATAACGATTTCAAGTACAGACAGGAGGGTCTTTTTGAATCATCGGCATCACCTCTTTAGGGCACACCCTGTGATATAAAAACACATCACAATGTAAAATGGATCCTATTGCTTTGTTTTTTGAACCCTAATGAGGTATTGAAAATCTCAATAGAATACACACATGTGATGTATTTTATTTTAGTACTTTCCAGTATCCTGTTTTATTTGAGCCGACATGTTCAATATATTTGCTATTCCATGGTATCTCCTTACCTGGCCAGAGATTCGTGTACCTCGGTCCGACAGTCTGCCTTCACCTTATTTCAGAATTTTCCTCACTAAAGGCACCCTTGGTGTTCAGCTGATTATTAGGGCTATAACCCTTGAATAGAAGTACTTTTCAACCTTCTGGTAAGACACTTATGCTCAACATACAAAACGGCTCCATCATCGAAGGCTGAGCCGGATAAATACAACGTTCGGGCAGAACCTGACGAACGCAATTCCTCTTTTCGACGTTAAAGACTCGAAAGAACTCAGGCTCTTTTATGAATTCTTATCTGCCGGTATGGCGGCATTCATCATTAAGTGGATTCTGGAAGAGGAAATAAACGAAAATCAAGCTGTTGCGCTTCTTACGGAAATACTGGTCCAGGTTTCATCAAAGATCCCGATACAGCTTAGCAGATGACTGAAGCAGAATGCATTCGAACACCAAGAGTAAACAGAAACACTGATCAATAAGAAAGAAAAAGGGGCAAATTGAACTGCCCAATGGCGTCAACCTAAGAAAGGCTGACGCTTTTATATTTGCGTTTCCAGTTCTTTACTACAGGGTTTGTTTCGTTCAGTCCTTGTTTGGACATATTAAAAGTATGTCTATTAATAGAATTAGAGCCGGATTAGTAATTACGCATCATTCTGAAGCGTGATCTAAAAAGTCTGATTTCTCTGCTGATCATGCATATAAATGATTGTTATGTATATGACCGCTGTCTTCTGACGGCAGTCATTTTTTTAAGAGTGCGGATATCGACAGAATTTGTGTATATGAAAAGCTTTTTTATTGATACGGAGATCAGCACCTTGTCTTAAACAGCGTAAGATCTACTTTCTTTTCCTTTTCGGGTCTTTCATCATCGCTTTGAGCTGATCAATGATCTTTTC
>JAZQIF010000190.1:0-29213 GCA_045540935.1 Erysipelotrichaceae bacterium
TTTGTATCTTATGAATAATGGAAGAAAAGATAAGAAAGCGATCCGTTATCTGAAAGTGAAAGATGGGAACATAAGCGTTGAATATACGAATGATCTTATTCAGGTGATGAAAGAAGAATATGAATACTTCTTTGATACCAGCGATCATCTGTTTGACAGATATGAGGATATCCGGGTATTTGTGAAGGATATGAGCTTCTTTGATGAAGAGCCTTCGATCGAGTGTTATCGAGGTGACAGATTATCTATGACCTTCAACGGCACAGTGTTCTTCGCCAAGCTGGGAACATATTGCGTAAGGTCGCTGTCGAAAAAGGAAGTGTCCTTCCTGTTAAGGAATCTGAAAAGAAAGGATGGCAGGATCTGCTACATCGATGCGGCGGCCTGATCCTTTTTGATCTTCTAGCCTTTTCAGATTGGCTTTGACTGCTTCGAATTTGTTTTGCGTCTTCTTATCTTCATTGATCAGATCCTTTAAAGGATAGATGCCGTTATTATAGTACTCAAGATATTCATTCGGCGAAAGCCTGGAAAAGCTCATACTGGTATCTGTCGTTATTGTAATAGTCCATATAATCGTCGATGATCTGCTGTAATTCTTCAAAACAAGAAGCTTCTTTGACATACTTCATGATCTCATCCTTGGCGTGTCCGTAGAAGGATTCCTGGGGAGCGTTGTCCCAGCAGTTTCCTCTTCTTGACATGGATTGTCTGATTCCTTTGTCCTTAAGCAGATCGATGAAGCGGATACAGGTATAGTGGCAGCCCTGATCGGAATGGATCAAAGCGTCGGTATGGATATCAGCTGAATGATCCTTTAAAAGATTGTTTACTGTTTCAAGCACGAAGTCTTCTTCCAGCGACTCACTTAATACATAGGCCAGGATCTGCTTTGTGAAAGCGTCTTTGACCGTGGAAAGATAGGCCTTGTTTCTTTCTTTTCCATAGAAGAAGTAGGTGATGTCGGTCAATAGGACATAGCCCGGTCCATAGTCCTCAAAATGCCTTTTAAGAAGATTGTCGGCGTAATTGGATGACTTCAATGCCCTGGCTAACCTTCTGTAGGGGTTGGCCTTTCTGATCGGACAGAAGAGATGATATTTCTTCATCAGCCGGATGATCTTCTTGCGGTTCATCTTAATGCCCATATGAAGAAGGCGCATCCGTATGCCTCTGGAGCCCTTGTCATAGCCTTTATAGGAATAGGCTTCCAAGATCAGATCGAAATCCCTTTTATCCTGTTCTTCCTTTCTTTGAAGATAAGAGGAAGGATCTTTCTTTTTCTTCAGATAGCTGTAGAAGCCGCTTTTGGATACACCGGCGATCTGACACATCTTGACAACGCTGAGCTTATTGTCTTCGCTGTTCAGGTTTCTTTCGATGAGTTCATACTTTTCTCTTGCTGAGAGTTCTGTTTTGAGAGCTGCTTTCTGTTGATAAACCTCACTCTTTTTAAAAAATCATTCTCCTGTTTCAGAGTTTTGATCTTAAGTTCAAGTCTTTGTATCCTTTCTTCATCGGTAAGATCCTTTGTTCTAGGCCTTCCGGAAGAATACTTCCGCTGATCTTCAAAGCCGGTCTCTCTTTTGGACTGATCCTTAGTACGTCGACAAAAATTTGTGATCCTGTCTTTTCCAAGCACGTCTGTATCAAATCCGTATTTCTGAAAGATCTCGGTCGGACCCATTCCGTTATTGTAGTCGTTCAAGAACAATTCCTTAAAGTTTTCTTCATATGTGATCCCTTTTTCGGATACCTTTTTCACATAAGGATTCTTTCTCAATTCTTCGACCTGTTCATCCGTAAAGTAATTGACACCCATACAACGATCACCTCATTCATCATATCCATTCTACCAAGACAAAAGAAAAACCCTGTAAACAGGGTGAGACATTCATTCAGGCAGATCTATCTGCTGAAGGTGCTTTTTTCTCGTGTCCGTTTTACAGGGTCCATTTTAATTGACTATATCTGTTTTTTAAATCACTCAGGCCAGAGGGTCTTTTCGATCGCATCAAAGACTTCTTTGCTGCCCTTGCCTAAGACCACGCCTGTAGCATCGATGAACGGACAGTCGAATTCTTCTCTGACAGGCACCGAGGATACGACGATATCGTAGCTTGGCGAAAGCTCTTTTACCTGATCTGCGAGGCATTGTGCGATCTCGAACTGCCCTTCTCTGCCCCGATCAATGAGCTCTTTGGTGAGCTTCAGATTCATGATCGTCGAGGTAGCCAGACCGGCGTTGCAACATATAAGGATCCTTTTCATTTCTTTAATTCCTTTCCTACAGAGCTCAGATCAGATCCGCTTCTTCGATCAGTCTGTAATATCCCTCAAAATCATTTACTTTCATAAAACGATCCATCAGCTCATCATTTTTGAAAGTTTCCATGAATTTCATCATCATATCGAGCTGGTCTTTCGTCTTTGTCATCGTAAACATGAAGATGAGTGAGGCTTTTATCTTTTTATCATCGCTTCCCATCTCAACGAATTCTACCGGTTCTTTCAAGCTCATGAAGCCTACCTGAGACGACTTGGAAACAGAAGTATCGCAATGCGGCAAAGCGACGTTCAGAGCGTTTAAAACGATGCCTGTCGGATAATCGCTTTCCCTTTTCAGCAGCTGTTCATAGTAATCCTCATCTGCCAGACCTTCTTCGACAAATCTGTCCGCAAGAAGCTTCAAAGCCTCTTTGCTGTCTTTGACATCTGCGTGAAAGAACGCGATCTTTTTCTCATAAACCTTTTCCATAATAAACGATGACCTCTGCCTCTAATTATAGTACGAAACGGCAGATCCAAAAAAGACGGCTTTACACCGTCTTGTCGTTTTCGATCATTTCGAATAAGGAACGCACATCGATATGTAACGACTCTTCCAGCTGCTTCAATGAGCCATGCGTCACATAGACATCGTCGATCCCGATCGTCTTGAGATCGACATTCATCTGATTCTTTGCGGCAAATTCCAGGATCTCATCCCCCAGTCCGCCCTTGATGATATCGGTCGTATACAGATAGATCGGCTTTTTAGCCTCCAATATCTGTTTCAGCATCTTCTCATCGATCGGCTTGATGAATCTGGCATTCACCAGAGTGATCGGCAGATCGTTGTCTTCGATGATCTTGCCGATGCGATCCAACGCCGGCCCATAAGAGATGATGAAGGCCTTCGGATCATCTCTGCTTATCAGACGATCCCAGGTCCCGATCTCCAGGACCTTCTTTTCGCCGTCATATTTCTTCAGATTTCCCTTCGGATAACGGATGAAGAACGGCTTACTGCAGGCAAAACCGGTATGGATGAGATCAGCGATCTCCTTGCCGTCTTTGCCCTGTGCCAGGACGACGCCCGGCAAGGAACGTATCAAAGAGATATCGAAGACGCCATGATGCGTCGCACCATCCGCTCCCGCCAAAGAAGCACGGTCGATGCCTACCACCATCGGCAAAGACATCCTTGCCACGTCGTGGTTGAGCTGATCGTAAGCCCTCTGCAAAAAAGAAGAATAGATCGATACGAACGGTTTTTTGCCGCTCATCGAAAGACCGCACGCAAAATCGATCGCCAGATCTTCGGCAATGCCCACGTCATAGCAGCGGTCCGGGAATCTGGAGAACAGTTTGTTCAGTTCCGATCCGCATTTCATCGCCGG
This sequence comes from Erysipelotrichaceae bacterium, assembly GCA_045540935.1. Classification (GTDB taxonomy): domain Bacteria; phylum Bacillota_I; class Bacilli_A; order Erysipelotrichales; family Erysipelotrichaceae; genus Colivicinus. Next base: position 3,663 of record JAZQIF010000190.1, read on the forward strand.
CGTGATCGCCAGGATATCCTTATCGCTCGACATTTCTTCTTCGACGCATTTTGCGACCATTCCCGAATAGGAAAGCTCACCTTCCGGCAAAGAGGACATCGGCTTGCCGGTCCTGAGATCAAAAGCGGAAACGCCATGCCACTTGCCGATCACATCTTCTTCGGCCGGCCTGTAGCCCTTGCCCTTGGTCGTGATGCAGTGCACGACGACCGGAACGTCTTTTTTCTTGGCCGTCTCAAAAGCCTGGATGAGGCTCTTGATGTCATGTCCGTCGACCGGACCCATATAGTAGAAACCAAAGTCATCAAACAGACCCGCATCGATGATCGGACCCTTGATCTTTTCTTTGACATCGTGGATCGTCCGGATCAAAGCTTCGCCATTTTTGCTTTTCATCAGAAGGCTCTTGACGTTATCTTTCAAGCCGTTATAGCCTTTGGAATTTCGTAATTTGGAGATATTGGAATTTAAGACACCGACATTGTTGGAGATCGACATGTTGTTGTCGTTGAAGACGATGATCATCTTGTGCTTCTGATAGCCGATCTGATTCAAAGCTTCCAGAGAAAGTCCGGAAGTCAGAGATCCGTCGCCGATGACCGGAACGATGTGATAATTCTCCTTGTTCAGGTCTCTGCCGGCCGCCATGCCTAAGGCAAACGGCAGCGAAGTCGAAGAGTGTCCCGCTTCAAAGCAGTCATAGATGCTCTCATCCCTCTTCTGGAAACCCGAGATGCCGCCAAACTGGCGCAGAGTCGCCATCTTATCGGCTCTGCCGGTCAGTATCTTGTGCGTATAACACTGGTGTCCGACATCAAAAAAGATCTTGTCTTTCGGCGCATCGAAACAATAATGCAGTGCGATCGTCAGCTCCACGACACCGAGGTTCGACGAAAGATGGCCTCCGGTCTTCGATACGCTCTCCAATAAAAAAGAGCGGATCTGTCCAGCCAGGTCATCTAATTGTTCGATGTTCATCTGTTTCAGAAAACTGGGATCTTTGATTTTTAAAATATCCATATCCGCTACTATTTATTTTATTTGAACTGAAGAACTAAGTCCATCGTTATAAAATGTGAAATTATGGTATAAAAAGCCCGGATCGCAGTCCGGACTTCATAGACGAATTCTTGCTTTACTGGCCCATCGACTTCATGATGGCGCGGATCTGTGCTTCAGAAGGTTTTCTGCCCATCTGCGCATACATCGCACGGATCATCTTTTCATTGATCGGAGGATTTTCCTTGAGCTGCTTCTCAAAATTCTTTCTGGTCACGAAGAATGTGATCACTGCGCCAACGATACCACCGATAACAAAATATAAAAGAGACATCCAAAAATTCATATTTACACCGTCCTTACTTAATAAATTCTATATTAAATAGTTCCTTTTGTCTATTTCAGACCTAATGGGTGAGAAATTTCCCTTTTCTCAGCAGGTGGGCCATCTATAACTGCCTTCAGGATCCCCGCTTTGGGTCTTCAACACCGGCAGTTAACGCTCGATAGTCCGTAAATATCGTGTAGGAATTTCATTGTGTCCCATTAGGTAATTCCATTATATTCGCTCTTTTTCCTATTTACCAGTCTTGACTTACAAAGCAGAATTATGGTAAAAAACCATTCACTTTTCAGCGAATGGTCTCATAAGTTTACGATAGGAATCTTTGAATTGTTCGATCTTCGAATCCGAATCCATCGAGTAATTGTCGTAGCAGATCTGGCTGCCATAGAATTCCCCGTTGACTACCGAGAATACCTGCGGTGTCAGCAGCGTCTTTTCCCCGTCTTCTGACGTGCCTAAGATCTCATAAAGATAATCGTAGAGTTTATCCTGTACTTCTTTTTCCGTCAGCGGATCGTCCGGATTGTAGACGTCGATATAATAGACCGTCACGTCGAGTTCCTTGGCGACCTCGTCGATATAGCGGCATACCTTCTGACAGCAGCCGCAGTTATGTCTGCCGAGATAAAAGATGCCGGAAGACTTTTTATCGATCGTATTGAACAGTTCAGCGACCTTGATGATGCGGAAATTGTGAGCGGTCGAAGATACGCCTTCATATCCCGACATATCCACCTTATCGGATACGATCTGATAGGTATATTCGGGGACCGGGACATCTTCCTTTTTCGAACAGGCGCTGAGCGGCAGAAACAGAAGCAGAACGATCAGCAGTTTCTTCATCAGATCCCGCTCACTTCTATCGTATCGAAGAGCTCTTCGATCTTTTCCTTGGACCCCAGATCATTGGACATGCAGGTCGCAAGGGATGCCGCGTTGGCATATTTGAAGGATTCTTCAACGCTTGCACCGCGGATGACACCGTACAGATAGCCGGCGACCATCGAATCGGCAGAACCGGTCGTATTGACCAGAGAATCTTTCAGGTTCTCACATTTCAGACAGGCCGTTTCGGTAAAGACGTAGGATGGCTTGTGCGGAGCGGAATACAGGATCGTTTTCACGCCTTTAGCAAGGTAGTCTTTGGCTGTTTCGACGACATCCTTGTCGACATTGCGGTCATTGAGTTTGATGCCGTATAAGCCGAAATCCAGGCAGTGCTCGATAAACGGCTTTTCGCCATCCAGCACGACCTTGACTCCTTCTTCGCAGAGTTCTTTCACAAGATCGACCATGCGGTCTTTGATCTCTTCCTCGATGTTTCCGGATAACACGAAGATATCATCGGTATAGACGGAATTCAGACGCGCTTTGAAGCGGTTGAATTCGGTATCGGTGATATGCGGACCCTTCGCATTGATGGAAGTCTCATACTCGGAATCCATGATCTTGAGATTGATCCTGGTATTGTCAGCGATCGTCGTAAACAAAGGCTGAACATTTGGATAATTGGAAATAAAACTAAGATAGTAGTCTTTTGTAAAACCTCCCAGGAAGCCCAGCGCTACCGATGGGATCCGGAAATTGTTCAGAACGATCGAAACATTGACGCCTTTTCCGCCGGCATCGTACATTTCCATGTCAGAACGATTGACTTTGCCAAGTTCAACACTTGGAAGCGTGATGTAATAATCCAGAGATGGATTTGTCGTACATGTGTAGATCATAGTTTTATTGTACCCTATTTTGATTTAACGCTGAACTGCCTCGAATTTTGATTTTAATTCATCTACGATCCTGCCATGGATCTGATTGACATCTTCCGTCTTGAGCGTCTTCTCGCTGTCTTCATAGACGATCGACAAGGACACGGACTTATAACCAGCCTCAATGTGTTCGCCCATATAGACATCAAAGACTTCCGCCTTCTTGACGATGCGTCCGCCCGCTTTTCTGATGCAAGCCAGCAGATCGGCCGCCTTGACATCTTCTTTGACCATCAGCGAGATATCTCTTGAAACAGACGGATATCTGGAGATAACGGGAGCCTTGACCTTGGAAGGTGTTGCATCCGCTAAAACATCGAGCATCATTTCCGCATAGTAGACATCAGAGAGCTTGAGCGTCTTGAGATATGCCGGATGCAGCTTGCCGAAGATACCTAAGACCTTGCCATCCATCTTCAGCACGGCAGACTGGTAAGGATGGAAGTGCTTGGTATCGAGGTCGTTTTCTTTGATGGAGACTCTGCCCATTTCAAAACCTAAAGTCGATAAGATCTGAAGCAGGAGGCCTTTGACGACATAGAAATCTGTCTCCATCGTCAGATGTTTTACCCTGTCCTGAATGAGATCACCCTCCATGACGATTCCAAGTCTTTCCTCTTCGCCCTTGGAAGTGTAGATCTTTGAGATCTCAAACAGACCCAGATCCGTATTGGAATGATCCAGGTTGTAAGACAAAGCTTCCAATAAGGAGTTCATCAGAGAAGTACGGATATACTTTCTGGCATCGGACAGCGGAGAGATCATCGCTACCGGCTCACCGCTAGGAAGCAGAGATTCTTCGATGAATTTTTCATTGACCAGCGTGTAGTTGACCGTATCGTAAAGACCGTGTTTGGTCAGAAGATCGCGGATGACGCGGCGGATGTTCTGGATGTTGGAAAGCTTTCCGACGGTCTGCGGCATCAGAGGAAGCGTAGAAGTCAGATCATCGAAGTCCGTAAGACGGACGATCTCTTCATCGATATCTTCTCTGATCTTGAGATCACTTGCCCTGTGGGAAGGGATCGTCGTAATGAAGGTCTCCCCTTCAACTTTGCAATCAAAGCCAAGACGTTTCATGACGGAGACTGCTTCATCCATCGTATATTCCTTGCCGATCAAGGCATTCAGGTGAGATAAGGTCTCGCTGATCTGATAAGGTTCGTAATCTGCCTTTCCGTATTCGACAGTCTTTTCAAAACCGCTGGCATCGGCAAGTTCGATCAAAAGTTCAACTGCACGGTCGACTGCCTTGTTCTGTGCCATCGGTTCAAGTCCTTTGGCAAATCTGGCAGCCGCTTCCGTCTGCAAGCCCAGACGGTTGGAAGTACGTCTGATCTGCGCATGGTCGAATAAGGCTGCTTCAATGATCAGACCGTTGGTATCATCGAGGATCTTGGTGTTGTCACCGCCCATGATACCGGCAATGCCGATCGGTTTGCCTTGCGAAGTGATCATCAGGTCACCCTTTTCGATCTGATAATCGATGCCATCCAGTGCCGTATAGACGCCTTCATAGTCATCTCTGACCGTGATCTCTTTGGCAGGATTGGAACGAAGATCATAGAAGTGTAAAGGCTGGCCTGTTTCCAGCATGACATAGTTGGAGATATCGACAAGGTTGTTGATGCACTTGACGCCGTTTGCGCGCAAGTGTGCCTTCATCCATTCCGGAGATTCCTTGATCGTGACATGATTGACGACTTTTGCTAAGAAGTGCGGACAGTTGGCGGATTCGGACTTCAGAATGAAATCGGAATCTTCACCGATATCCGCTTTGCCTTCAAAATCCGGTAATTTTACCTCACGGTCTAAGATCGCACCCATTTCCTTTGCCATGGCATACATGGAAAGGCAGTCCGGCCTGTTGGCATAGATCGATACATCAAGGATCGTATCGTCGTAGCCGAGTTTCTTTAAGATATCGGTATCGCCGACTTCAAAGCGGTCATCGAGCTCTTCGATGCCGTTGTGGCTTGGAGAATCTTCTGCAAGAAGATCATCGGAAATGCCAAGTTCCTTCAAAGAACATAACATGCCGTTGGATTCCTCACCGCGTATGACACCGGCTTTGATCTCGCCGCCCGGCAGTTTGGCGCCGACTTTGGCAACGATGACTTTCAAACCTTCACGGCAGTTTGGCGCACCGCAGACGATATCGAGCACTTCGCTTCCGATATCGGTCTTTGTCAGATGCAGGTGGTCGGAATTTGGATGATCCTTGCATTCCAGGACCTTGCCGACGACAAGGTTGGTACCTTCGGACATCTTATCGATGGCTTCGACTTCGAAACCGCATTTGACCATCTGATCGACGATCGTATTCGTATCAAGACCACTCAGGTCGATGAAATCACTTAACCAGTTCAGACTTAATTTCATGGTCTTTCCCTCCCTTATCTCTTGAATCCGTCAAGGAAACGGACATCGTTGGTATAAAGATCACGGATATCGGTGATCCCGTATTTGAGCATCGCAACTCTCTCGATTCCCACACCGAACGCAAAACCGGTGTAAACCTTCGAATCGATGCCGGCCATTTCCAGTACATTCGGATGGACCATGCCGGAACCTAAGATCTCGATCCAGCCTGTGCCCTTGCATGTAGGACAGCCCTTGCCATGGCAGATATGACAGGTCATATCGACCTCAAAGGAAGGCTCGGTGAACGGGAAGTAGGAAGGTCTGAAACGGATCTTCGCGTCCTTGGAAAACATCTCACGGATCATCAGTTCCAGCGTACCCTTAAGATCGGCGACCGTGATGTTCTTGCCGATGACAAGACCTTCACATTGGGTGAACTGATGCGAATGGGTCGCATCGTCATCGTCTCTTCTGTAGACCTTGCCCGGGCAGATGACCTTGATCGGCAGATCATTGGCCTGCGCTTCCAGGACACGCATCTGGATGGCGGTCGTCTGCGATCTCAAAAGGTGAGTCGGATCGACATAAAAGGTATCCTGCATATCTCTTGCCGGATGGCCTTCCGGAGTATTGGCTTTGGTGAAATTGTAAAGGTCGGATTCCAGTTCCGGTCCTTCCGCAACGTTGTAGCCCATACCGATAAAGACGTCTTCGATCTCCTTTTGAACGAGGGTCAGCGGATGCAGAGTGCCTTGTTTTGGCGTATACGCATCCAGCGTGATATCGACCTTTTCAGAAAGAAGTTTCGCATTCATCAGAACTTCTTCCAGTTCCGCTTTCTTGGCATCCATCGCCGCAGAAACGGCATTTTTCAGATCGTTGACCAGCTGGCCGAATTTCGGTTTTTCTTCCGCCGGCAGGTCTCTCATCTGTGCCATCAGAGACTGGATCTTGCCCTTCTTGGAAAGGTATTCGATCCTGAGGTCTTCCAAAGTCTTGCTGTCGGCATTCGCTACAGCATTCAAAGCTTCGTTTTTCAAAGCTTCCAGATCCAACATAATTTCATCCTCCCTAAAATAAAAAAGGCGGGACAAGGGCGCTGACGCGCGGTACCACCTTATTTTTAACTCTTATCCTTAACGCGGATCCTACGTGGAGTATTGGTCCAACTTAAGAAGTGAATTCGCTGATTGACTGTCAGGATCTCACAGCACAAGGATCCATTCTCTTTGACAGCAGCCTCAGTTACTGCTCTTCTTTACGTACTCTAAAATTATAACATAAGAAAAACAAAAGAAAAGAGGCTTCAAAAGCCTCTCTCTAAGCTTATAAAGTTGTATCGACCTTGATACCAGGGCCCATGTTGCTGGAAAGCGTGCAGGACAGGATGTACTGACCTTTGACAGCAGCCGGTTTTGCTCTGTTGATGACTCCAAGCAGTGTGTTGAAGTTTTCAGCAAGCTTTTCTGTATCGAATGAAGACTTACCGACTAAGCAGTTGATGTTGCCTTCCTTATCGACACGGTAAGTGACCTTACCTTTTTTGATCTCTTCGACAGCCTGTGTGATGTTCATCGTAACAGTGCCTGTCTTAGGGTTCGGCATTAAGCCTTTCGGACCTAAGAGCTTACCTAATTTACCAAGTTCACCCATCATATCCGGAGTAGCGACGATGACATCGAAGTCGAACCAGCCGCCCTTGACCTTTTCCAGGATCTCTTTGTCGCCGACATAGTCAGCGCCTGCAGCCTTGGCTTCTTCCATCTTCGCACCCTGAGTGACGACTAATACCTTCTGGGATCTGCCGGTGCCGTTCGGTAAAACGATAGCACCACGGATCTGCTGGTCAGCCTGACGAGGGTCAACGTTTAAGGAGAAGGAAGCTCTGATCGTAGCATCATAATTAACTAATGTAGTCTTCTTAGCGAGTTCGCAAGCCTCAAGAGCGGAATACTTCTTGCTGCCGTCGATCATCGCTTTCGCGTTGTTATATTTCTTTGAACGTTTCATTAGTCAACTACCTCGATTCCCATATTTCTTGCAGTACCTGCAATGATCCTCATTGCTGCTTCGACATCGTTTGCGTTGAGGTCAGGAAGCTTGTATTCAGCGATCTCTCTTAACTGAGCGGTCGTGATCTTGCCAGCCTTGACGCTGTTCGGTGTGCCGGATGCCTTTTCAACACCTGCAGCCTTCTTTAATAAGAATGCAGCCGGAGTCGTCTTTAAGACGAAATCAAAGGACTTGTCTTCATACGCAGTGATGATGACAGGGACGATATCGCCCATTCTGTCTTTTGTCTGATCATTGAACTGTGTGCAGAACTGAGGCATATTGATACCTGCAGATGCCAGAGCCGGACCCGGTTTAGCCTGACCGGCCTTGAAGTTTAACTTACAAACTTTTGCAACTTTCTTTCTTGCCATATTTCCTCCTTTTGGCGCGTGGTATTTACGGAGCAGTTGCTCTCCTTCCACAGCTTTACTATTATAGCCTAAATAAAAGGCTTATTTCAAGCCTTTTTTGAGCTATTTATGCTTATAGAATACGCGGTTCTCGAGAGCGAAGATCTTCTGGGTGAATTCCCCTTCTTTCACTTCATCGAGCGCCTTATCGATGGTGTTGATCCTGGCATCGATGTTGTCGATCAGGTTCAGCATCTCCGCTTCCATCGTCTCCGGACGCACCGGTGAACCGTATTCCAGCTGTCCATGATGGGACAGGACCATATGTCTGAGTAAGAGCAGTTCCTCGCTGTCTTCAAGTCCGAGATCTTTGCCGATCTGTAAGAGTCTGGCATCCATGATCGAGATATGACCCAGCAGTTTGCCCTGTTTGGTATATTCGGTGACGACCGGCGAAGTGAGTTCTTCGATCTTGCCTAAGTCATGGATGATCACACCGGCGATCAGATAGTCTCTGTTCAAAGACGGATAGATCGTGCATAATGCCGCAGCGACCTTGATCATGCCGGAAGTATGGGTCGCCAGACCGCCAATGAAGTTGTGGTGGATCTTGGCGGGAGCCGGATAATCGTAAACGCTGTTGTTGTAATAATTCAGACAGCTGGAAACGATCTTGGCGATGTTTTCGTTACCGATCAGATTGATGCCTTCCTGGATATTGGCACGAAGCGTCTCTTTGGAGACCGGGGAACGGAAGACGAAGTCATCCATATCGATCTCCGACTGCGGAAGCGGCAGTACCTTTAGTACCTTGGCTTGCAGGTTGTTCTTGTATTTGATCACTTCGACATCGAAGTCATAGACTTTGCCGACTTCAAGCTGTTTTTCGAGTTCCGGCTTCACATCCCAGAGTTTGGCTTCGATCGCTTTGGTGGAATCCTGAAGGACGAGCGAAAGATACGGATTGCCGGAGTTGGTCGTACCCCTTACAAGCGATGAGATCAGAAGCGGTGTACTGACGCGTTCCCCCTCTGTAAAATCCTTAACTTTCTTTGCCATTTTCTTCCTCCATTACTGTTCTGATATCCGAATAAGAAAAGCCTTTCTGCAGAAGCGAAGCGATCACATGCTCTTTGAGATCATGGTCTTCATACTTTCTGCCGTATTTATTCATAGCTTTCGCATATTCCTTATGTAATAATTCTAACTCATTTTCATCTTTTATATCCGTGCTTTGCACAGCGGAAGATGCCGTCTCATAAGAATAGCCGAGTGCCACCAGTTTGTTCAATATCGCCTTCTTTTTGGCACTGTAAGATTTGTTGCGTATCGTTCTTTCAAACTTGCCGGCAAGTTCCACTGCCTTGGCATATTCTTCTTTTGGATCGGTCTTCAGATGTTTAGTGATCAGCTGTTCACTGATCCCTTCCTTCTGTAATTTATAGCGTATCTGCTTTCCGGAAAGCTTTGAATCTTTCAGATAAGAGATCCTGGAGATACAGTATTTCTCGTCATCGAGAAGTCCGTAGGAAACCAGCTTTTTGATCATCGCATCGATCTGTTCCCCGCTGATACCCTTGCCTTTTAAATGATCCTTGATCTGAGCGACCGTATGGTCCTTGTAGGCAAGCTTACGTAAGGCACTCCTGTAAGCTTTGAAAAGGATCTCTTCTTCTTTGAGCTTCTTATACAGATCTTCATCCAGATCCTTGCGATCTTTTATTTTGTGCTCGAAATAGGATTCGATCGACAGCTGTATCTTTTCTTCTTCAAGATAAAGCATCACATAGTCTTCATAGATCTTTAATTTCTTGATCGGATAACGGATATCCGCATCTTCATTATCTTTATTCAGACTTTTGAGAAATTCTTCTGCTTCCATATATTCCAGTATACCCGATTTCAAAGACAAAATAAAAAGGCAAGCCGGCTTGCACCGGCTTGCATAGTGAGTGGATTATTTCGCTCTTGCTTCGAGGTTCGCAAATCTTCTCTTTGCGTCGTTCTTGGCTTTTTCGTATAATTCCTGAGCTTTTTCAGGGTTGACCTTGATCAGGTTATTATATCTAGCTTCGTCCATCAGGAAGTCCTGGAACTTGTCGAAATCAGGAGTCTTGTAATCGATTGTAAGAGGAGATTCGTTACGAGGATCATATCTGTAAAGTGTGACATAGCCGCACTCGACAGCCTGTTTCTGAACGACCTGCTGTTTAGACAGACCGCCCTTGATTCCGTGCAGTTCACATGGGCAGTAAGCGATGATCAGAGACGGACCATTGTAGCTCTCAGCTTCTTTCAAAGCCTTGATCGCCTGCATTCTGTTGGCACCCATACATACAGATGCAACATATACGTGTCCATAGCTCATCGCGATCTGACCTAAGTCCTTCTTAGCAACTGCTTTACCGCCTGCAGCGAACTGAGCGATGGAAGCAGCCTGTGAAGATTTAGAAGACTGACCGCCTGTGTTGGAGTAAACTTCAGTATCCAGAACTAAGATGTTGACGTTCAGGTTGTTAGCGATAACGTGGTCTAATCCGCCGTAACCGATATCATATGCCCAGCCGTCGCCACCAACGATCCATACGGAGCTGGAGACTAAGTCTCTGCACTGTTCAGCAAGTACATGGACTGCTTCGCAAGAAGACTTGCCAGCCAGTTCACCGATCTTGCCGGCGAGTTTCTTTTCTTCAATTCTGTTGCCGTTGATCTTGAGATACTGTTCGAGGACTTCCTTGAGTTCAGGTTCGACCTTGTCAAGGTTGTCTTCCATGACTTTCAGCAAGACTGCCTTCTGGTAGTTCTTAGCCAAAGCCATACCATAGCCGTATTCAGCGTTATCTTCGAATAAGGAGTTCGCCCAAGCAACACCGTTGCCGTCTTTATCGGTAACAAACGGAGTAGAAGGAGTAGAACCACAGTAGATCGAAGAACAGCCGGTAGCGTTAGCTACTAACATATCCGGACCGAATAACTGAGAAACGAGTCTGTAATAAGGAGCTTCACCACAGCCTGGGCATGAACCCGGAACTTCGAAGTAAGGCTTCAAGAACTGCGTTCCCTTCGGTGTGTCGTTAACCAGTTCTGACTTGTATTCTGTTTCGTTGAACAGGTAGTCGGCCAGAGGAGCTTCGTTCATCAGAGAGTGGACGTCGACCATCGTTAAGGCCTTGTTACCGCCCTTACCCGGACATTCAGCAGCACACAGACCACAGCCTACACAGTTGTCAGGAGAGACCTGGATTCTGAACTTATAGTTTTCAGCACCCTTGCCCATAGCCTGGATCGTTTCAAATTCCATCGGAGCATTTGCGATCTCTTCCGGAGTCAGAGCGAACTGTCTGATCGTTGCGTGCGGACATACGAATGAACAGAAACCACACTGGATACAGTTTTCAGGATTCCATTTCGGAACATAAGAAGCGATATTTCTGTGTTCAGCATAAGAAACATTGTTTCTGAAGGAACCGTCTAAGACACCATACTTCGTGAATGCAGATACCGGCATATCGTAACCGCTGAGAGTATCGAAGCCCTGTACGAATTCATCAAAGTAAGCATCACCGGTCTTTTCAACTTCGAACTTGGAAGGAAGATCGAGCCATTCAGCCTTGACAGGGATCTCGACGAGACCTGCCTTACCGGCATCGATCGCTTTCCAGTTCATAGCGACGATATCGTCACCCTTCTTGCCGTAAGACTTCTTTGCGGCAGCCTTCATGAGGTCAAGAGCCTTGTCATAAGGCATGATCTGTTCGTTGAGTGCGAAGAATGCAGACTGTAAAGTCGTGTTGGTTCTTCTGCCCATACCGATCTCGTTACAGATCTTTGTAGCGTTGATCGTATAGAACTTCGCATGCTTCTTGGCGAGCTGGACCTTCATACGGTTCGGCAGATAGTCTTCGATCTTTTCAGGATCGATCGTCGTGTTGAGCAGGAATGTACCGCCATCCTTCAGGCCTGCCAGCAGATCATACTTGAGAACGTAAGAATCAAGTGAGCAGGATACGAAGTCGGCGTTGTTGACATAGTAAGTGGAAGTGATCGGATCCGGACCGAATCTCAGGTGAGATCTCGTGACACCGCCGGCCTTCCTGGAGTCGTACTGGAAATAGGCCTGTGCATACAGATCTGTATTATCGCCGATGATCTTGACGGAATTCTTGTTTGCACCGACAGTACCGTCTGAGCCTAAGCCCCAGAACAGACATGAAGTGTAAGAACCGGAGATCTTGAAGTTCGGATCGACATCGAGTGACAGATGAGTGACATCATCGTTGATACCGATCGTGAATTCTTCTTTCGGATCATCTTTCGCGAGTTCATCATAGACAGCCTTGATCTGGTTCGGAGCGGTATCCTTGGAAGCGATACCGTATCTGCCGCCGATGATCTTGATGTCGCAGTCTTTTAAGACGCTTAAGACATCGAGGTATAACGGTTCTCTTGTACCGATCTCTTTGGTTCTGTCTAAGACAGCGACCTTCTTGACAGTCTTTGGTAAGACGTTGAAGAGATACTTAGCGGAGAACGGTCTGTAGAGGTGAACAGAAACGACACCGATCTTTTCGCCCTGTGCAGTTAAAGCATCGATGACTTCCTTGATCGTCTCAACGACGGAACCCATAGCGATGATGACTCTTTCAGCATCCTCAGCACCGTAGTAAGTGAAAGGCTTGTAATCTCTTCCTGTGTGTTCAGAGATCTTAGCCATGTAATCAGCTACGATATCAGGAATCTTAGCGAAGTGCTCGTTCTGAGCTTCTCTGGTCTGGAAGACGACGTCATCGTTTTCCGCGCCGCCTCTTGTGACAGCGTTGCCGTGCGGATTCAAAGCGTTGTCTTTGAATCTCTTGACAGCACCCATATCAAGTAATGATTTCAGATAGTCATAATCCATGACTTCGACCTTCTGAATTTCATGAGAAGTTCTGAAACCATCGAAGAAATGCATAAACGGAACTGAACCCTTGATTGCAGATAAGTGTGCGACACCGCCTAAGTCCATAGCTTCCTGAACGGAGTTGGAACAAAGCATTGCGACACCTGTCTGTCTTGCAGCGTAGACATCCTCGTGGTCACCGAAGATAGAAAGCGCGCTTGTAGCTAATGCTCTGGCAGCAACATGTACAACGCCCGGTAATAATTCACCGGCCCATTTGTACATATTCGGGATCATGAGCAGTAAGCCTTGAGATGCAGTGAAAGTAGTAGCTAAAGCACCACCCTGCAAAGTACCATGAACAGCACCTGCAGCACCGGCTTCTGATTGCATTTCCGCAACTTTTACGACATTACCGAAAACGTTCGTTCTTTTCGCAGTAGCCCAGGAATCTACGACTTCAGCCATCGTTGATGACGGAGTGATAGGATAAATCGCAGCTACATCAGTAAAAGCATACGCGCAATGAGCGGCAGCAGTATTGCCATCCATTGATTGGAAAGTCTTTCCCATAATTAAAAATCTCCTCCTATGCATATAAATTATATCTCAAAGGGGGAGACTTTTGTATATCGTTTTGATCGTGTTATTTCAGTTGGACTGCTTGTTTACGATGTAGACTTTGATCGGTGTGGAAACAGGATATGAACCCGCCGAATAAGAGCTTCCGTATTCCCCTACTTCGATCCTTTCAAGCTGACCGACGCCTCTTTCAGAAGTGACGCCATAGTATTCGACTTTATAGAAGACCGACAGGTAGGATTGCATCTTTGTTTTGGTCTCGTCATAAGTCGAACCGACCTGATAGCGTTCCGGACGCATGATGTTTCCGGTCGCTTCCTCCTGCTTGCCTAAAGACACCTTATAGTTGACCTTGGAACCTTTGGAATAAGAACCGGTATCATTGGAGATCAGATAGCCTTCTTTTACGGAATCCGAATAAGCGGTCGATCTCGTACCTAAGACAAGCCCCAGTCCTTCGATATAAGACTTGAATTCCGATTCGGAAGATCCGGATTTGTCTGCGACCGTGACTTTCGTATCGGATTTGCCTAAAGACAATCCGTAATTGAATGTTTCACCTGACGTATACGTCCCAGAGCCATGCCAGACGATGTAGCCCTTGGCGACGGTATCGGAATAGGCATCTCTGGAAGAAGAATGATTCGGACTCAAACCGAGATTTTTCCCGATCGTGAGAAATTCGCTCTCGCTCTTGCCGATATATGCACCGGAAGAAACATAGATCGAAGAATCAGCTTTCTTTCCTAAAGACAGACCATAGTTGAATGCTTCGTTCTTTTCATAGACGCCATAGCCATGAGTCACGACAGAACCCTTGGCGATCGTATCAGAATAGGCATCTCTTGAAGAGACATGCGTGGCTTTCAAGCCGAGCTCGGTCGCTTTCTTTATGAAATTGTCTTCCGTATAACCGACATAGGCACCATTGGTCACCACGATCTCATCAGCCGAAGCCGAACCGGAAGAACCATCGCTCTTTCCTAAAGATAAGCCATAGTTAAACGGATCATTGGGATCGTTGGTGTTATAAGTTCCGGAGCCATGCCATACGATATTTCCTTTGGCGACAGTATCCGAATAAGCATCTTTGGATGTCTTGTGTGTCGGAATAAGACCAAGCGCTACGGCTGCCTTCTGAAAATCGGTTTCGCTTTTCCCCACATATGTACCAGCCGAGACAGTGACCGTGGCCGGAACGTTTTCTTTGCCTAAAGAAAGACCGTAATTGAATGCTTCATTCTTTTCATAGACGCCATAGCCGTGTGTGACGATCGAGCCTTTGGCGATCGTATCGGAATAGGCATCTCTTGAAGAAACGTGCGTAGCCTTCAAGCCAAGTTCCGTTGCCTTCTTTATGAAGTTTTCTTCCGTATAGCCGACATAAGCGCCGTTGGTGATAACGATCTCATCAGAAGATGCGGAACCGGAAGAACCGTCGCTCTTTCCTAATGAGACGCCGTAGTTGAACGGATCGGAAGAATCGTTGGTGTTATAGGTGCCCGAACCGTGCCATACGACATTTCCTTTGGCGACCGTATCCGAATAATCATCCAAAGAAGTCTTATGCGTCGGGATCAGACCCAGAGCTACTGCGGCCTTCTGGAATTCCTCGACGGTCTTGCCGACATAAGTTCCGGCAGAAACATAGACAGTTGCCGGTGTCGAGCTTCCTTCCTTACCTAAAGACAGGCCATAGTTGAATGTTTCGTTCTTGACATAAGTGCCTGAACCATGCCATACGATCGAACCCTTGGCAATGGAATCGGAGTAGGCATCTTTCGCAACGTTGTGGTTGGCCGAAAGGCCTAACTCTTTTGCCTTAGCCTTGAAATTCTCTTCCGTATAGCCGACATAAGCACCGGAACTTACGATGATGTCAGAGGAAGAAGAACCATCCTTGTTTCCAAGAGACAATCCGTAGTTGAACGTTTCGTTCTTTTCGTAGGTTCCCGAACCGTGCCAGATGATAGAACCCTTGGCGATGGAATCGGAATAATCGTCCTTGGCTGTCTTGTGGTTGGCCGAAAGACCTAACTCTTTTGCTTTGGACTTGAAGTTATCTTCGGTATATCCGACATATGCGCCTGATTTAACGACGATATCGGAAGCTGACTTGCTTTCTTCGATACAGACGCCGTAGTTGATCGTCTCTCCAGATTTGTAAGTTCCCGAACCGTGCCATACGATATTGCCTTTGGCAACGGATGTGGAAGCGGAATCTTTGGCAGTATTGTGATTCGGTACGAGACCCAGTCCCTTGACCTGGCTTTCAAATGCCGCGACACTCAGATTGGAATACTCCCCGTATTTGACTTCGATCGGATCATCTGCCGAGATCTCTTTTCCTTTGGAGATATAGACAGTGACCGGCGTATCATGATAGATCGCTTCCATCGGTTCCATCCGGATCACGATCCCCTTGTTTACGGTATCGGAGAATTCTTCGATGAAAGTGAGATTGTCGATGCCATTCTTGCCTGCCCAGTCTTCGATCGAAGACCTCTGTGCCTCATAAAGCTGCGGCAGAGCGATCGGCGTGATCAGTTCGGAAGAGATGCGGATGGTGATCTTATCGGTAAGCTTGGAGCCGGCATTGAGAGACTGCTGGAAGACGATGTCTTTTTCCACCGACTTGGATCCCTCATATACGATCTCACAGGAATACTTTTCATCGAGCTGACCGCACCATTCAAAGACTTCTTCTTTGTTTTTGCCCAGAAAATCCGGGACCGTGACGTCCTTGACGGAATTCAGCAGGTTATATCCCAGGAAGCCTGCAGCGCCCAGCGTAAGCACCAGTGCCAGCAGGATCAGGTAATTCAGTTTATTCGCAAAAAATGATTTCATAGTCTTGCTCCTTAGATCAATTGAAATGTTCGACGTTCATCAAAAGACGATAACGGATCGAATCAGTGATATAAGATACCTTGACGTTTTCTGTTTCGTATGTCTTATGTTCGTAGCTGTATGCATTGGTGATCTCGCCGATATCGACGAATTCACCATTGCGGATCTTCAAGATCAGCTTGTAAGGACCGCTCAGTTCGCTCAGATCGGCTCTTGCCGTATAACAGATCTTATCCATGTTGTATGAAGACTCATAGAAGCTCTGGTAATCGAAGCTGCAGGCATGAGAAACGGTATCCGCTCTGACATAGCCTTCCTCATTGACCAGATAGAGTTCATGCATATTTTCTTCAAGGTCGTAGTTAAGATAATAGATCATTCCCACACCTTCAAAAACGGCATACGTCTTATTTTCGATCGTTTCATACGTCACCTCATCCAAAGCGATCAGAGAGGAACGCTTGCTCGGTTTGCTGATCGAAGTATCTTCAAAGATCTTCTTTTCGATATCGCATTCCGCACGATAGCCGTAGAAATCGTTGAGGGAGACCTTATAATCGGTCGTGCCGTCACTGTAGGTCTGTAAACCGATCTGGCTGTTGAACGACTTTAACAGCGTGGTCAGAGACGTCTTGCCATCATACACTGTTTCGATACGGAAGATGTAAGAACCCTTCTCCATCGTCGACAGATCGACATTCACCGCAAAGCCGGCATATTTGTAATCAAAGCCGGCATTGATGCTGTAGCCTTGCGAATCGATCGTTTCACAATCCAGTACATATTTCTCGCTGTTGTCCTTCAGATCGAAGATATGAAGCTTATGGACGACTTTGGAAGCATCGGTCATGTTGTAGTTGGTGATGACGGAAATACCGGTCATAGAAAGAAGCGTGTCATCCAGATCCATCGTATCGATCATCGCGATCGCCTCATGCGGCAGATCCGGCGTGATATTGCTGATCGGCGTATCGTTGAGTATGACGACATCCCCTTTATTCAGATATGCCACGGAAGCGTTCCAGTCATACTTGATGACACCGTCGTCTGTCACGATATTGCCGCCGACGACGGGATTTGTGGACTGCACCTTGTAGCGGTTGGCATCTTCTTCCAGAAGCACGACCGTCAGATCTTTCTGATAGTGCGAACCGTATCTTCCGGTATATAAGACGTCATTGCCCGTATAAGCCTTATAGAAATTCGGATCCCAGGAGATCGAAGAATCATATAAGACATCGTTGTAGTTGTTTTTGACGAAACCTAACGCATATTTGTTGTGATCGGTCAGGTTGCCGTTCTTATTGTTATTGTATTTATCGATCGAATAAGCGATCGCGGCGATCTTCATGCCCCAATATGGGTCGGAAGCGTACTTCACATTGATGCCGGCACCCTTATTTCCCACACAGGTCCCGAAATAACGCGAATTCGTGTAATCCATGAACCAATACAGGTTCCTGCCCATCTGCTCATTGACACAGGCTCCCACCGAGGAAAAGCTTGAAGCTGCACCGGGGTTGTCATCGTATGCAGACCAGCCAAACAGGTTGTTGCGGTTGACCGCATACCAGGAAGTACCGTATGCCGATTCCAGGCAGGCCATCGCATATACCAGCAAGGCGTTGCATCCGAATGAATTCTGGGCATTGATAAAGGAAGATCCTTCATTCTTCATGACGGTTCCGGTCGAATAGATGGAGTTCAGGAAACTGTTGAATGAGCTGGCTGAAATGTCCGTCTTGGAACGAAGCGGAAGGAACTGGTAGTAGTTATATACGGTCGCTGCTTTGTTCTGCAGATTCCGATCCGTGTAGAAATTGATGCCGTCGTTGGAATAGTATTTCGTACCGATAGTCATACCGGCCTTAAGATAATTCTCGGCATTGTCGACGCTGATCGCATATGGCAGGCAATCTCTGTCGGTGGAAGAGCGCGGATAAGCACGGAAATAGTGGAAGACCAGATCGGTATAATTTCCATTTTTCTCAAGCTGAAAATAATTCTGCTGGACTCTGACTTCGAAAGCTTCTTCGCCTTCATATGTATTTCTGCCGCCCAGCCAGATACAGAGGCCCTTTTCGATGAATTTGCTTGGAACAAGGTCGGTATACTCCAGATCGGTATAGCCTTCAAACCCGTTCAGAACGACCCGGATATATCCTTTGCCGGAAGCGGCGATATCGTAAACATCCGCTCCGCAGGTATCGATATAGGTCATCTCGTAATGATTTGCCACATACGTCGTTTTGTATTTGGAAGAATCCTTCATGCCCGGATCCTGGTAGAGGTTCATCGTAGAAGAGTTCCTTCTGCCCGGATACGTATACGCCAGGCCCGAATTCATCGCAACGATCATCGATGGTGAATAGGATTTGGAATAACGGACCACGTAGTCCGGATTGGCCTTCATCGCCTTCTTTGCCGAAGCCAGATCGCCATGACAGGAGATCTTGGAGAAAGAACCGTCGTCTTCGATATAAGAGACTTCAAACTGCCCTACTTCACAGCCATAGGAATAGTGTTCATCTGCCGCAGCATCAAAACTGCCGGAAAGCGGCATGAGATTGACTAAGATCAGGGATGTGATAAGTAAAGCAAAGAGTTTTTTCATAAGTTTTCGTTATTCAAGGACGGTCGGTACTTTTACCCAGTCGTTGCTGTTGGAGAACATCAGCATCAGCGAACCGGAATAATCCGGACCGTCGCTCTGGGCAAATGTTTCAAAGAATAAGGCGCCGTTCTCTCCGACTTCCAGCTTCTTGCCCAGACAGTTGGATACTTTGACAGACTCATAGGTCTCATCCATGCAGGTGATGACTTCATCGCTCGATGCACGGACGAATTTCGCATCCGTGATCATGACGTTGCCTTCAATGGAATTGACGTTGATATTGAAAGTATAGACGTTCATCGTCGCCGGGACCTGATATTCCATCCCGTTATGCAGCATCATCGTCGACACCGAACAGGAAGATACGGTGACGTTGGTATTGCCGATCTCGATCTGCTGATCGGTCTCAAACTTCAAAGTCGAGATATCGTTGGTGTTCTTGTTGAGATCGAATTCGATCATCGACGCATCCGACGAATTCAGCAGACGCAAAGAATAGCTGTCTGTGGTATATGGGATGAATACATTGCAGACATAGGAATTCTGCTCGGACACAACCGAATTGACGATATTGAACTTCTCGATCTTGTAGGACTTCTCATTCAATGTGTTGATGTATTTGGAAACGTTGTTCAGATAGATCTTCTCGGAAGTCTGCAGATTGCCCAGGTCGAAAGACACCGGCTCCTCGCTGTCAAACTGCAGCGTCGCAATGATGAAATTGAAACCGAGGTTTTCCGATTCCGAAATATAAACAACATAATCCAGCAAAGTGATCTTGGTACCCTTGACTGTCTCGACCGGAGCAGGAGTGCTGTTGCTTTGTTCCTGACTCTGATCCTCGGACATCTTCTTGGAAAGATAAGAGATCCCCTTGTATACGCCAAAACCAATCAGGCCGAGAATCAGAACGGAAGAAAGCACCAGGATGATGATCCTGTCGATCCTGACTTTTCTTTTTTTAGCCATGTTTCTTCTCCTTAAGTGTCGCTTCCGCTTCCATCAGCTCCGAAAAACGGCTGATCGAAACGATCGCAGCCATCGGCTCATTGTTCTTAACGATGATCTTCACATCATCCGGACCAAGAGAAGAAATGATCTTGGCTGCCTTGCCCTGATTGAGATGGGATATCGGTACCAAAGAATTTAACATCGCACCAAAAACAGACTTATTCATCATGTCTCCATTATAAAAAATATGCTGCAAATTTGTCAATAAATTTATCGACTTATTTACAACATATTTTATTTATTATTTATAGTTAAATTTATCTATAAATTTATCTATATTTTCAATTGCTTGGTAAAGCGGTAAGAATCCTCGCACATCTTGTCGATACCGTACTGTGCCTTGAAACCGAGTAATCTCTCCGCCTTTGCCGTATCGGCATAACAGGTAGCGATGTCCCCCGGCCTTCTTTCCATGATCTTATAAGGGATCGGATAACCGCAGGCTTTCTCATAGGCATGCAGGACTTCCAATACAGAATAGCCCTTGCCGGTACCGATATTGATGACTTCCGTACCTTTATGAGCAGCCGCATATTCGATCGCCTTGACATGGGCTTTTGCCAGATCGACGACATGGATGTAGTCTCTTACGCCTGTACCATCGACCGTGTCGTAGTCATTTCCCCACACACGTAAGAAATCTCTTTGTCCGGCTGCGACCTGTGCAATATAAGGGACCAGGTTGTTCGGGATGCCGTTGGGGATCTCGCCGATCAGACCGGACTCGTGTGCACCGATCGGATTGAAATAACGAAGCAGTACCGCGGAATTCTCCGGATCTGCCTTGTTCATATCGGTGATGATCATCTCGTTCATCTTCTTGGTCGTGCCGTAAGGATTGGTCGTCGTACCCAGACCATATTCTTCCTTGAAAGGGACTTCAAAGTCATCGCCATAGACCGTTGCCGAAGAAGAGAAGACGAGATTCCTGACCTGATACTTCTTCATCATCTGGTAGAGATTGATCGAACCGGAGATGTTGTTTTCGTAGTAAGTCAGAGGGATGGCTACCGATTCACCGACCGCCTTATAGCCGGCAAAATGGATCACGGCCTCAAATTCATTCTCCGCAAAGACCTTCTCCAGTCCTTCCTTATCCAGGATGTCGACCTCATAGAACTTCGGCTTCACACCGGTGATCGTTTCGATCTTATCGAGGACATCTCTGGATGAATTGTACAGATTGTCCAGGATCACTACTTCATGCCCTGCCTGGATCAGCTCGACGCAGGTATGCGAACCGATATAGCCGGTACCGCCAGTCACAAGAATCTTCATATGCTTAACCTCCAATGATCTTCGAGATATCGTTGTACATGACAAATACAAATAACAGAAGCAGCAGGAACAAAGAAGCGGACATCACCGCATTCTGTGCCTTTTCGGAAAGCGGTCTTCCGATGATCGCTTCGATCAGCAGCAGCAGGACTCTTCCGCCGTCAAAGATCGGTAACGGCAAAGCGTTGACCAGGCCGACATTGATCGAGACCATGGCGATCAGCTGCAGATAATAAGACAATCCTAATGACGCCGTCTGCGAGACCGTCGAATAGATGCCGATCGGCCCGGAGAGCGAATCGAGGTTCTTTCCCTGGAACAGTGTCAGCAGGGATGAGAACGTCAGTTTCAATATGAACATCGCAAATTCAAAGCCGTATTTCCAGCAGTTGAATATATTGACTTTGACCGCTTCCACGGCCGTATTGGAGAAGCCGATACCGACCATGTATCTCTGCTGCTCGGTATTGAATTCCGGATAGACATCCAATTGAATCGAAGAACCGTCTCTTTCCACCGTCATGATCCACGGACCGTTTCCGTCATAGGTATCCAGGAAATTGATCAGCTCGAGATATGTCTCCGGCTTATAGGAAAGGCCGTTTTCAAATTCGACTTTGGTGACGATGTCCCCTTGCTTCAGTCCTGCCTTCAGGGCAGGAGAATCTTCAAGGACATTGGTGATCGCCGGCTTGGTGCTTGTCGCATACGTTCCGCTTGATAAGATCATCAATGAATAGATCGCGATCGCCAGAAGGATGTTCATCATGATGCCGGCCATCATGATGATGATGCGTTTCCACTTCGCGATACCGGTCAGAGTCCTCTCCGGCGGCAGGTCTTCGACCTCCACCTTCGTTTCCAGATCGTTGTCACTGTCTCCGGCCATTGCGACAAATCCCCCTAACGGGATCGCTCTAAGACAATATTCCGTTTCCTTTCCTTTATGAGAAAGCAATTTCGGTCCGAAACCAAAAGAAAACTCTTTGCAATAGACACCAAAAGCCTTGGCAGCCAGCAGGTGTCCGAGTTCATGTAATGTGACGATGACGCCAAGCATTACGATATAAAGTAATAGATTTCTAAAAACAGTCATCTATAAAATTATATCACTACAAGAAAAAAACTCCTATTTCAGGAGTTTGCCCAGAGCTGGTCGACATATTCTTTTGCCCAGCGGTGGGAATCAATGATCTGTTCAACGCTCGGATCCTTGATGAAATGTGCGGCTTTCAACGTCTTGAAGATATAGGCTTCGATATCCACGAAACGGATCCTCTCTTTCAGAAACAGAGAGACTGCTTCGTCGTTGGCACCGATGAGAACAGCACCGAAGTTTCCTTCAAACGACCCGACCTGCTTAGCCAGACGTACCAGCGGATAGCGGCCATAGTCGAGATTCTTGAAGTTAAACTGCGTGATCTTGTCGAAATCTAAGAACGAACTGCAGGCATCCATGGCGTGTTTCGGATACAGCAGAGCGTATTTGATCATCAGACGCATGTCGGTCTGTCCTAACTGGGCAATGATCGAACCGTCGTTGTATTCCACCATCGAATGGATCGTCGATTCCTTATGCAGTACGACATCGATCTTTTCGTATGGGATATGGAACAGATAATGGGCTTCGATGACTTCAAAGCCTTTGTTCATCATCGTCGAAGAATCGATCGTGATCTTAGCACCCATGTTCCAATTCGGATGATTGAGGGCCTGTGCCAAAGTGACCGAACCGAGCTGATCTCGGCTCAGATCGCGGAAAGAACCGCCGGAAGCGGTGATGATCAATCGATGGATATCGTCGTAATCATGGCCCTGCATGCATTGCCAAATGGCGACATGTTCCGAATCGATCGGATAGAGATGGACCTTGTATTCCTCCAGGAGTTCATTGATGATCCTGCCGCCGGCAACGAGTGTTTCCTTGTTGGCAAGAGCGACGTCTTTGTGATTGCGTATGGCGTGGACAGTCGGCTTGAAACCGGCAAATCCGACCAGGGCATTTACCAGCATGTCATAATCATCGAGGTCTGCCATCTGACAGAGCCCCTCTTCCCCGAAGAAGAACTTCGTCTGCGGAAAGGATGCGACAAGCTGTTCATTTGGCTCGATCGCATATGCATAAGAGATCTTGAATTCATTTAAGATCTTTACCAGATAATCGATATTGTGTCCTACAGAAACACCGATGAGCTCAAGCTCATCGGGATGTTCTCTGATAACTTCGATGCTTTGTGTTCCGATCGAACCGGAAGCACCCATTAATATAAGTCTTTTCATACAAATAAGCTCATCAATACTCCAAACAGAGTCATACAGAATATATGGGAATCCATCCTGTCCAGGATGCCGCCGTGGCCCGGGATCAGATTGGAAAAGTCTTTGACGCCATAGTGACGCTTGATCAAAGAGAAGGCAAGATCGCCGATCTCAGAGACCAGAGGCAGAAACAGCGATGCAACGACAAACAATACCGGCGACATGCCGAAGAACTTGAAGATCGCTGCCCAGGCAAGAGAGATCGCACAGCCGAAGAACCAGCCGCCGACCGAGCCCTCGATGGTCTTTTTCGGCGAAACACGCGGATTGAGCTTGTGCTTGCCGAATTTGATGCCGACCTGGAAGGCAAAGACGTCTGTCAGATACGAGATGATCAGCACATAACCGAACAAGAACTTGTCGATATGCTGAAGATGTCTCATGAAATACAAGGCGTAACCGAGAAGCGCGGTCATCAGGAATGTTGACGCCGCATCATCGAAATTCTCTTTTTCATCGAATACGGCGACCGTCAGCAATACCAGCATCTCGACCAGCAAGATCGCCATGCCCTTGTCATTGAACAATACCAGCAAAGCGATGCTGACGACCATCACGATGTAAAGCGTGATGTCGAATTCTTTCTTGCGGACTCTGGTGAATTCATAGGAACCCCACAGACCGATGAATGCCAGAACAGCATCCAGGATCACTCCGCCGAAATATGCGGCGATGACGGTGATCAGGGCGATAAATACGCCGCTAATTACTCTTTGTTTCATCACGACCTCCGAAATTGCGCTTGCGGCTCTGATACTCGGCGATGCACTCATCCAGGACATCACCGGTAAAATCCGGCCAAAGCGTATCGATGACGACGAACTCCGAATAGGCCAGCTGATACAGAAGGAAGTTGGAAAGACGCATCTCGGAACCCGTGCGGATCAGAAGATCGACTTCCGGAAGATCCTTCGTATAAAGATAGGAAGCAAAGCTCTCTTCGTCGATATCATCGACCTTCCCCTCTTTATAATCTTTGGCATACTGTCTGGCAGCCCGGACGATCTCATCTCTTGCCCCATAGTTGAAGGCGAAGTTCAAGATCAGTCCCGTATTGTTTTTCGTCGTTTCGATCGCATCATCGATGACTTTCATCGTCTCGGCAGGGATCCTTTCCCTGTCGCCGATGATCATGATACGGACATTGTTGTCCATCAGTTCTTTGATGTAAGAGGCAAAGAAGATCTTGGGAAGCGACATGATATAGCTCACTTCTTCCATGGACCGCTTCCAGTTTTCCGTTGAAAACGCATAAACGGTCAGGCACTTGATGCCTAACCTGTTTGCGTAGATCGTGATATTTCGCAGGACCTCGACTCCCTTGTAATGACCGGCAGTACGCGGGAGCTTATTCAGCTTAGCCCAGCGGCCATTGCCGTCCATAATGATCGCCAGGTGATTCAGTGTATTCATTAAATCGTCATTATTTCTTTTTGCTTGCCTTTGGCGATCTCTTCGATCTTAGCGATCGCTTTATCGGTAGCTTTCTGGATATCCTCTAAGTAAGATTTGGAGAGATCCTCAGGGATCGTCTTATCTTTCTTGATCTCTTCATTGACTTCTCTTCTGGCATTGCGGACCTGGACCTTGGCTTCTTCAGCCATCTTGTCGACATCCTTGCAATAGCCTTTACGGGTATCTTCGGTAAGAGCCGGAACAGTGACACGGAGCACATCGCCGTTGTTCTGGACCGGAAGACCCAGATCGGAAGCGTTGATGGCACGTTCGACATCCTTGACGGAATTGCGGTCGAAAGGTTTGATGACTAAAGTCTTGCCTTCCTGAATAGAGATCGAAGCGATCTGATTCAGCGGAGTCGGTGATCCGTAATAGTCGACATGAATGCCATCCAGCATCGTCGGATTGGCTCTGCCTGTTCTGACTTTGGTAAGTGAAGTTTCAAATGCTTTGATCGCACCAGCCATTTTTTCATCGGCGATCTCTAAAAAAAGATTATCCATATTTACCTCTCCTCGTATATTAGTGGTGAAAGTATAGTTCACCACTATTTCTTTCTAGATAGACTATTGTTTACCGGTCTATCTCGGTATTGAGTCCTTTGGTTATAATTCTGTTGAATGACAGAATACGCAGATCAGTGCTTTCCTCTCCTGCAGCTCCTATAGGGATGACTG
>JAZQIF010000191.1:0-5193 GCA_045540935.1 Erysipelotrichaceae bacterium
GAGATCGTGACCAGACAGGAATATGACAAGATGGATCCTGTCTTTACCCCGCAGATCACGTTCGTCAATGACGCATTCTATAAGGATGCTTCAAAGCAGATATTGGAAAATCTGCCGGATCTTGAAGAAGAGTGTGATCTTTTGGAAGAAGTATTGGACTTCAAGGATTCCGATGCTTACAAAGACGGTTCGATCAAAGAATTTACCGGAAAGGGCATTGAGATCGTATTGGAAGAAAACAAGGAACCCGGATCTAATGGGACATTAAAGACCGCGGTCTCTCTGGCCGATGCTCTGGTCCTTTAATACTATGAAGAAGCCGATCTTTCAAAAGCTTCCTTTGGCCATGAATTAAGTGAAGAAGACTGGTTAAAGATCTGTGAGATCAAGGACGGCTACATCGAAGCGGTATTCGGTTCGGATCTTGTCAGTAAGAATGTCGCACATCCTTTATTGAAAGAGATCAAGAAAGAACTGAACAACGAAGACAGAGTCTTTACTTTCCTTTGCGGACATGATTCCAATCTGGCTTCGGTATTGGGAGCTTTGGATGTCGAAGAATACAGACTGCCGGAGGCTCTCGAGACCAAGACGCCGATCGGCTGCAAGCTCGTCTTCAGACATTACGTCAAGGGAAATGAAGACTATATCAAGACTGACCTTGTCTATAACAGCAAGGACCAGATGCGAAACATCTCCATCCTTGATGAAGACAATCCGCCTCTGATCTATCCTTTGCGCTTTGAAGGACTGGAATGCAACGAAGATGGCATGTATCGCTATGATGACTTCATGAAACATCTCGATCAGACGATCGATGCCTATGATGAGATGTTAAAGAAATATGAACCGTCTTATAACGTCATTCCGAAGACCGGCGTGGAATAGCATCGTATGTAAAAATGTTGTGCAGGGCAAAATTATTATAAAATAATGTTATGGAGAATAACGCAATGGATAATGAAAAAATATGCAGTCTGTGTGGCGAACCATTAAGCAGATACGGCAATAAAAAGATCAAAGACGGCGCATTGTGCCGCAACTGCATCAAACCGGCCTCCCCATGGCTGTCGGATGCGGATTATGAAAAGATGTCTGTCGAAGATTTTAAGAAACATCTGGAATACAGGAATGAGAATCTGAAGAAACTCGATGCCTTCAAAGCCGATAAGAAGGTGGAAGGCAAATATACCCTGTATCTCGATGATGAAGATAAGCAGTTCTTAGTCTCCAAGAGGAAAGACTACAAGAAGGACAATGCGGACGTCTTCAGCTTCGATGAGATCAAAGAGATCTCCATCTATGAAGAAAAATACGGAGAAACAGAAGATGTCGATATCTGTTTCGATGTGAAACTGGAAAATGAACAGATCGACAATGTCTTCTTCCGAGTCAATGAATTCCCGGGTCTCATCCGGGATTCGGAAGAACATAAGGCAAGCATCGATCTGGCGTTAGCTTACCTGGCAGCATTCGAAGAAGAGGAAGGCATCGACTTCGAGCAGGTGGAAGGAGAATAAAATGGAAAAAAAGAATGGCAGAAAAAGGCATATCGTAGAAGGTACCGTCGAGAAGATCGAAAAGACGGAACGTGCGATCGGCCAGAGCGTCGGTGAGAAAAAGGGCGCACTGGCAGCACTCAAAAGACTGTTGAAAGGTATTCAGGGAAAATGAGGAAGAAAAAAGGATTTTCATTGATCAAGTTCCTGTTGTTCTTGCTGGTCGCATTCCTGCTGATCAACTTTTTGATGAGCTTCTTTGCGCCAGCCCCGGCATCTGAGCCTTCCGCAAATACGACGCCGGTACAGGAACCGGAACAAAGCACCAATACCGTCGATAACGACGAAAAACACAGCTATGAAGGTATCTCCAATACCTTGAGCACGACCTATTCATCCAACTGGCAATTGACCAACAATGTCGGCAAGCTCGACTCGAGCGTCGTCGACGGCGTCAGAGCCAAGAGGACGAAGATCTTAGGCAATCAGAAAGACAGTGTGACGATCATGGTCTACATGTGCGGTTCGGACCTCGAATCCCAGGCAGCCATGGGTGTCTATGACTTACAGGAAATGGCTTCCGCAAGGATCGCCGACAATGTCAACCTCATCGTCTACACCGGCGGTACCACCAAGTGGCATACCGATATCATCTCCAACCGTGTCAATCAGATCTATCAGGTCGTTGGCAACGGCCAGATCGGCTGTCTGGTCGACAATGCTGGTACCGGATCGATGGTCGACCCGAACACTTTAGTCAGCTTCATCGAATTCTGTGAAGAGAACTTTGAGGCCAACCGTTATGAACTGATCCTGTGGGATCACGGCGGAGGTTCCGTCTCGGGCTACGGCTATGATGAAAAATATCCAAACAGAGGCTCGATGTCCCTTGCCCAACTGGATGATGCATTGACGGAAGCCGGCGTTTCCTTTGACTTCATCGGCTTCGACGCCTGCCTGATGGCAACGACGGAGACTGCTTTGATGCTGACGGAACATGCCGACTACATGATCGCTTCGGAAGAATCCGAACCGGGCATCGGCTGGTACTACACCAACTGGTTGAGCAAACTGTCACAGAACACTTCGATGCCGACGGTCGAACTTGGCAAGAACATCGCCGATGACTTCGTTTCGATGTGCTCTTCCAAGACACCGAACCAGACCGCGACCTTATCAGTCATCGACCTGGCGGAGATCGAAGACATCGTTCCATCCGTTCTGACCGAATTCTCCAAATCGACCAATCAATTGATCGATTCCGACTACAGAACGGTCGCAGTTGCCAGAA
Organism: Erysipelotrichaceae bacterium; assembly: GCA_045540935.1. Taxonomy (GTDB): domain Bacteria; phylum Bacillota_I; class Bacilli_A; order Erysipelotrichales; family Erysipelotrichaceae; genus Colivicinus. The sequence continues at coordinate 2,791 of JAZQIF010000191.1, forward strand.
AGGGTTCCAGAGAATTTGCCCAGCAGAACTACATCGACATGGTCGACTTAGTTGACCTGGCTTCTAAGCTCGGCACGGAAGAGGGCAATCACTTATGCCAGTCTTTGATGTCGGCCATCAAATACAACAATACTTCCAGAGGCATCTCCAATGCCTATGGCTTATCGATCTACTTCCCATACCGTTCGACCAAATATGTAGGCACGATCTTGAATACCTACAAGGCGATCGATATGAACGAAGAATACAGCGAACTCGTCCGCAACTTTGCGACCTACCAGTCATCCGGCCAGGTGGCATCGGGCGGTTCGCATAACGCATACTCCTCATACGGTTCTTCCAACTACTCGGACTACTACCAGACGATGTCTTCCGAAGAACTGATCATGGATGTATTGAACCTGTTTATGAACGGTTCCTATTCTTCTGAACCAAGCTATGATTCCTACTACGGCTCTGCCTTAGATCTCTTGTTTGGCGGAAGAAGCTTAGACAAAGTCGCAACCTACATTGCCCAGAATCACTTTGACGCCGACCTCAACTGGAAGGATGGCAAGATCACTCTAAGTGAGCAGCAGTGGCAGATGGTCGATGCCTTGAAGATGAATCTGTTCATCGATGACGGTAAGGGTTACATCGATATGGGTAAGGATTCCTTATACGACATCGATGAAAACGGAAACCTGCTGGCACCGACTGATCTGACCTGGATCGCCCTTTCCACCGATGGAAACAACTGGGTCCATGTACCATACTACGATCTGTATTCCGTCGATGACACCTATTACTACGGACGCATCCCGGTATTGATCAATGGCAAATATGCGAACCTGCTGACGCTGATCGATGATGAAAAGGCCGAGATCATCGGTGTCTCCTATGACTACAAGGCAGACAGCGATGTCGTTGCCAAGAATGTGGGCTTCGGCGAAAACGAAGCGATCACCTTGACGATCGACGGCAAGGAAGAAACGCTCGATCTGAGCGATCTCTCGGATGGTGATGTCATCGTTCCGGTCGCCGATTACTATGACTACAACGGCAATCTGATCGATGGCTTCGAGCTCAATAACAAGCTCACGTTCACCGACAAGCTCTACCTTGGCGATGCGGAACTCTCTTCCGACTATAAGACAGTGATCTCCTACGAGTTCACCGACATCTATGGTCAGAAGTATTTCTCTTCCGCCATACAGTAAAACACGATGATCCTGCAGGAAACTGCAGGATCTTTTCAAATATGGACAAAGTATTGAATGATGAACTGGCGTATCTGATCCTGTCGGTGGTAAGTGAGATCCCAAAAGGGTGTGTTTCCACCTACGGTCAGATCGCAAAACTGATCGGCAAAGAAAAACATTCCCGTCTGGTCGGGAAAGTTTTAAGCAATGCTGAATACTATGGGGACTATCCCTGTCACAGGGTCGTGAACCATAACGGAAGGCTGGCACCGGGTTTTGAAAGACAGGAAGAACTGTTAAGGAGTGAAGGTGTCTCATTCAAGAAGAATGGATGTGTGGATCTCAAGAAGCATCTCTGGAAGATCTGAATGCATATTTGGAAAATGAAAATCTGAAATATAAGCAGCGGAAGGCAGTACCCGTGTGAAATGCGAATGAATGCAGAAACCGTCTCAATACAGATGTTTGTTTTCCCGGATCGAAATGCCATATAGGATAAGAGAAAGATAATAGACACATAAAGAAATCAGACTTGCCCAGAAACCGGGTCTGATCAGGTTGTTGATGATCAGCAGGATATTGGATAAGGTGAAGACTAAAGATGCGATAAAGACGATCTTTCTCATATTGAAAGAAAAGATCGTCGTAAAAGTCAGGATGCTGAGATAGATCCAGGCGATCAGATACATCACAACGGAATTTATGTGTGAGTATAAGAAAAATAAGACGATCGCGATAAGGATGCTTAAGAATATACCGGGGAAGACCTGTTTACGTGACGGTCTTTTTTCTTTGATGAAGGCATACATATAGACGATGTGGCCGTTCCCGAAAAGGATGGCTCCGGCTGCCTGGGACATATTGATGAAGACATCGGCAGCCATGCCGATGAAGATCGCGATCAGAAGGAAACGATCGAATACATTCCTTTTCATGCGGTATCCTTCGTATGCCAATGCGACCGCAGGCAGGGAGGCGGAAGATTTTAACAAGGCAATGCCCAAGGTATCATCTGGAGCCTTGTTTTGTAAGAAGCGTACGCAAAAAGCTGCGATCAGGCAGATGCACAGATGTATGAAATAAACCGGAATTGTATTTGTTTTGTTTTCGATCTTTGTGTGCCGCAAAGCGAAAGGAAAGAAACAATGCTGTGAGGACACACAGAAAGACGATGATGCTGAATGTTCTCATATCAGAACGTCTTCAGAAGTGTTACGAATCT
>JAZQIF010000192.1:0-3016 GCA_045540935.1 Erysipelotrichaceae bacterium
GTTTCCAATACTGCATTCGATGGCAGAGGCAACTACACTCTGGGTATCAAGGAACAGATCATTTTCCCTGAGATCGAATACGATAAGGTAAGCAAGGTCCGTGGTATGGATATCGTCATCGTTACCACTGCCAAGAACAATGAAGATGCCAAGGAATTATTAACAGAACTTGGTATGCCGTTCGCTAAGTAAGGAAGGAGAACTTATGGCAAAGACATCAATGAAAGTTAAAGCACATCGTCCTGCAAAGTTCTCTACCAGAGCTTACACAAGATGTGAAAGATGCGGACGTCCGCATTCCGTATTGAGAAAATACAAATTATGCCGTATCTGCTTCAGAGAATTAGCCTATAAGGGCCAGACCCCTGGAGTCAAGAAGGCCAGCTGGTAAAGGAAAGGGGAAGAAACAATGAGTATGACAGATCCAATTGCTGATATGCTTACAAGGATCAGAAACGGCTTAAGTGCTGAACATGAGACTGTAGTCATTCCGGCAAGCAAAATGAAAGTTGAAATCGCCCGTATCCTGAAACAGGAAGGCTACATCAACGGTTACACAGTAGAAGGTGAAACAGCGAAAGAAAAGACGATCACTGTTGAACTGAAATATGGTCCGGATAAGGAAAGAGTTATCACGGGCTTAAAGAGGATCTCAAAACCTGGTTTAAGAGTTTATGCCAAGGGCGACAACGTTCCTAGAGTATTGAACGGCTTAGGTATTGCGATCATTTCCACATCCAAGGGTCTTATGACTGACCGCGACGCCAGGAAGCAGAACCTGGGCGGCGAAGTCGTAGCCTACGTGTGGTAATAGTTTAAGGAGAAAGAAACAATGTCACGTATCGGAAATAAAACGATTACCATTCCTGCCGGATGCGAGATCACAGTATCTGACAGCAATGAGGTGACGGTAAAGGGTCCTAAGGGAACTTTATCACGTCAGTTCAACCCGTTGATCGGGATCAAAGTGCAAGGCGCAGAAGTCAACTGCACCAGAGCTAACGAAGACAAGCACACAAAACAGCTTCATGGTACGACAAGAGCTCTTGTCCACAACATGATCGTCGGTACGACAGAAGGTTTCAAGAAGACTCTTGAGATCGTCGGTATCGGTTACAAGGCTGCATTAAATGGCAAGACACTCAACCTCAGCTTGGGTTATTCCCATGATATCAACTATCCGATCGAGGATGGTATCACGATCGAAGTACCGAATGCTACGACCATCGTCGTATCCGGTATCGATAAGCAGAGAGTTGGCGAAGTTGCTGCACAGATCAGAGGCTTCCGTAAGCCTGAACCTTACAAAGGTAAGGGTATCAGATACCAGGGCGAACATGTCGCTCATAAGGAAGGCAAGACAGCTGCGGCTTAATAGTGGGAAAGGAGTAGAGAAATGTATTCTAAACAAGATAAGAATAAAGCACGTCAGAGACGTCATGAACGTATTAGAAACAAAGTATATGGTACTGCCGATTGCCCACGTCTGAATGTCTTCCGCTCGAATGCGCACATTCACGCTCAGATCATCGATGATGAAAAGGGCATCACTTTGGTTTCTTGTTCATCTGTTGAATTGAAACTGGAAAACGGCGGCAATGTTGAAGCTGCCAAGACCGTTGGTACCAAACTCGCTGAAAGAGCGAAGGAAAAAGGAATTGAGAACGTCTGCTTCGACCGTGGCGGATACATCTACCATGGACGTGTCCAGGCGCTTGCTGAAGCTGCCAGAGAAGCTGGCCTGAATTTCTAAGGAGTCAATATGGAAAATACAAATAAAGATAACAGAAGAGACAACAGAAGACCTAGAAGATTTAACAAGGAAGTTAAAGAATTCGAAGAGAGAGTTGTTCAGATCAACCGTATTTCCAAGACTGTCAAAGGTGGCCGTAAGATGCGTTTCGCTGCGATCGTCGTTGTCGGCGACAAGAAGGGCAGAGTCGGCTATGGCTTAGGCAAGGCAAACGAAGTTCCTGATGCGATCAGAAAAGCTTCTGAGACCGCTAAGAAGAACGTCAAGAGGATCCCGTTAGTCGATGGTTACAGGACTATCCCGCATGCAGTCACAGGCAGATTCGGTGCCGGTGAGATCGTCATGAGACCGGCTGCTCCTGGTACAGGTATCGTCGCAGGTGGTGTCGTTCGTGCTGTCCTTGAACTGGCTGGTGCAACTGACGTCATCACCAAGTGTGTCGGTTCCAGAACTCCGATCAACCAGGTCCATGCGACAATGAAGGCTCTCGATGAACTCAAGACGGTCAACTCCGTTGCGAAGTTAAGAGGCCTCAAGGTCGAAGAAGTACGTTAGGAGGTGTGTTATGAACTTAAATGAAATGAAATATAACGAAGGTGCAAGACACACAAGAAAGATCATCGGCAGAGGCCAGGGCTCAGGTCATGGCAAGACTGCCGGTAAAGGTCATAAAGGCCAGAACGCGAGATCAGGCGGCGGCGTTGCGATCGGTTTCGAAGGCGGACAGACTCCGTTCTTCAAATCCATGCCGAAGCGTGGTTTCACGAACTTCAACCGCGTTGAATACGCAGTCGTAAACCTCAGTGATCTTAACAGATTCGAAGAAGGCACAACTGTCACACCGGAATTACTCAAAGAGTGTGGCATCGTCAAGAAACAGCTTGACGGCATCAAGGTTCTCGGTAACGGAACTCTTGAGAAGAAAGTAAATGTTACTTGCAACAAGATCTCTAAGGCGGCTCAGGCTGCAATTGAAAAGGCGGGCGGAACTGTCGAGGTGATCTAATGTTCAAAACATTTATAGATTTCTTCAAAAACAAGGATATACGCAAAAAAATATTCTTCACTTTAGGAATATTGTTCATTTACCGTCTGGGGTCGTCGATTCCGGCCCCGGGCGTTAATACGACGGTCATCAAGCTTTCTGCGAATTCCTTATTGACGATGATGTCGATCTTAGGAGGCGGATCCATCGAACAGATGTCGATCTTCTCCCTGGGTGTCGGACCGTACATCACGGCTTCGATCATCATCGAACTGCTT
>JAZQIF010000193.1:0-13425 GCA_045540935.1 Erysipelotrichaceae bacterium
GCATCATAGATCATATAGACCCCAAAACAAAGCAGTACGATGCCGGAAACGATCGTCACGTACTTCATGAACTTCTTTCTCTTAGAGATGAAATTCAGGATCGTATTGGTGAAAAGACCCGTCAGCAGAAACGGAATGACCAAGCCAAGGCCATAGGACACGATATGCAGATAGCCATCAGGACTCGAGGCCGCCAGAAGCATCGCGTTCGCCAGCATCGGCCCGATACAAGGCGACCAGCCCAAAGAGAATACGAAGCCCAGAAGGAAAGCCTTGAAGAAATTCATTCTGGAAAGATCCAGCTTGAATTTCGGTTTGAATTCCTTGTTGAGAAGATCGATACTGATGAGCCCGATCTCATGTAGGCCAAACACGATCAGAAGCGTTCCGCCGATGATATAGATGACTTCTTTGTAGGTCTCTAAGAACTGCGAAATATAGCTCAGAGAAAAGGCCAGAAGCGCAAAGGTGAGACAGATCCCCAAAACAAAGAAAAGTGTCGTGATGAACACTTTTCCTGTCTTATATGTGATGTTTCCGTTCTCATCCGTGGTCTTGTTGTCCCCTGCCAGATACGAGATGTACAAAGGGATCAAAGGAAGCACACAGGGTGAGAAGAAGGACAGCAGTCCTTCCAGGAATGTCGCGCCTAAGAGTTTGAGATCCATTTTTTTATCTTAAGAAGATCAGTATGATGATACCCATCAGTATCCGGTATAGACCGAAGATATTGAAGGTATTCTTGCGGATATAGTTGAGCACGAAGCGGATCATGAACAGAGATACCGCAAATGCGCTCACACAGCCGACGATCAGCGTCAGGATCTCGGTAAAGCTTACAGCTGCCGAGAATTTCAGTACTTCCATCAAAGAAGCACCGAACATGACCGGTATCGCCACTTCAAATGTGAATTCCGTCGCTGTCGGTCTTGAGATGCCTAATAACAAGGCAGCAATGATCGTAGAACCGGAACGGGAAACACCCGGAAAGATCGCTGCGATCAGCTGAGCCAGACCGATGATCAAAGCCTGCATATAAGTGATCTGGCGGGTAGAAGTCACAGTGAACTTCTTTCCCTTGACCGCCATCTCCACCAGGATGAAGACGATACCGACCAAGATCAGCGCAAAGCCGATAAAAGTCATCTCATTCTTCTCATTGATGAAAGTGAACAGATCATCCAGGAGCAGTTCAAACAGTATGACCGGGATGCAGGCAACGATGATCTTGATCCAAAGGATGAACTTGTCTTTCTTTATATAAGATAAGATGCCTTCTCCCAAAGGATTCCTTGACTGTCCGAATGGCCAGATCTTATTGAAGAAGACGATGACCAGAGCCAGTATGGCACCTAACTGAATAACGACTTCAAAGACGCTGTAGAATTCAGGAGAGACGTCCAGAGGCAGAAAGACATTCAAGATCTTCATGTGTGCCGTCGAAGAGATCGGCATCCATTCCGTGATTCCTTCAATGATCCCGAAAAGGATCGCTTTCAATATGTTCATGCATCCTCCTAGTTGAACGTCACCAGTTCATCTTTCGGCGCTTCCGCCTCTTTGCAGGATCTGACACGCAGTGCACAGATCTTCATGCCCTCATCGTTTTCCACGACATGACCGACACCTTGCAAAGTATAATACTTGTTTTTATCGATATCTTTTTCCTTGAGTCCGATACACGGCAGCGCAATGTCCGTGATGTCATTGGCACAGCAGACCATCGCCTTTCTGCCCATGATCAGGACATTCTGTTCGTCATCGATCGTACCGGCATATTTTACCTTGATGGTGATGTTCTTGCCGTCATATTTCATCGGATTGTCGACCGCATCCATGAACCAGAGACCGTAGTCCATATCCGAGATATCCAGATCCTTGCTGACATCGAAGAGTTCATCCTCGATCTTATTGGAGACGTTTCCGTCCTTGTCTTCGTAGATCAGTTCCGCATACTGGTTGATCGATTTTAAGTTGTTGCGTAAGAAACGCTTGTCGCAGCCATCGGAACGGTTCAGGATGATGACCTCCGCATTGACGACATGGTTGTATAAGAACTGACGCATGTTCGTCAGATAGAGATTGAACTTGGAAGCATCGATCGTCGTCAGCGTCTGAGCCAGTTCCCAGTTTGAAATGAAACCGGTCTGATAGAGGATATTGTCATCCTCCATGCCGTTGAGTTCAATGAAGATCCTTTCGATCCCCTTATACTGTTTATCGATCTGTTTCTGCTTGTCGATCGTCAGTTCATTGATCGAATCCATATAAAGGACCTGCGAATTGGTGAACTTGAGAAACTTCTCATCATACTCCACATCACCCTGTTCAAAACAAAGGATCAGAGAAGCCTCCCCTTCATTGAAACGCGGATTGTATAAGGTCTCCTTGATCGCCTGCGTCTTGCCGGAATCCAGGAAGCCCGAGAAAACATAGACCGGTTTAGTCATGGAAGAGTTCCTCGAAGAGGTGTTCATCGATCTCAGTACCGATGATCGAAACTAATGCCTTATCTTTCGCCTCACCCTCAAAGATATTGTATTCGTTGAGGACGTAGTTGAAATATAAGGTCTTATCATTTTCACCCAATACATAGCCCTTGACACGGATGATGTCCTCAGGGATCTTGGAGAGGATCTGTTCAAGTTCTTCCTTGCTGAAACGGTATTCCGGTTCCAGGATCAGGTTCTTGAAGATCTCATCCTCATCATCGTGATGATGGTGGTGATGACCGTGATGGTGGTGATGATGATGGTGTTCATCCTCATCTTCATCTTCCTCATCCTCATCCTCATCGCGGTGGTGATGATGGTGTTCGTGTTCTTCATCCTCGTCATGATGATGGTGATGATGTTCATGTTCCTCATCATGATCGTGGTGATGTTCGTGTTCTTCTTCTTCGAATTCCGGAAGGATGTCGCCGCCGGAAACGATGATATCGAGAACTTCATCGATCGGAAGATCGCCGATCGGCTCTTCTACGATCTCCGCGTCTTCATTGAGCTCTCTGACGATATCCTTTGCCTTGTCGATCGTTTCGCTGTCTGCTACATCCGTATGGGACAGGATGACTGCATTTGCGGCTGCGACCTGGTCATTGAAGTATTCCTTGAAATTGACATGGTACTTCCTGCAGGTCTTGACATCGACGATACAGATATGGGAAACGATACGGAAATCCGGATCTGCCTTGACGACATTGATGATCTCCGAAAGTTTGCCGACACCGGAAGGTTCGATCAGCAGATCGGTCACACCCATCTCTTCGATCTCTTCAAGTGCATCTTCAAAATCACCCTGCAGCGAGCAGCAAATGCAGCCGTTGTTGATCTCTTTGATATTGAGCGACTTGTCAAAGAATGCGCCGTCGACACCGACTTCGCCGAATTCGTTTTCCAGAAGCATGACTTTCTCAAACTTCTTTTCGCTTAACAGTTTCTGAATGAACGTCGTCTTGCCGGCACCAAGGAAACCGGAAACGATATAAACATTGATCATTTTAATTACCTTCTTTCTCAAATACGATCTCATCATAGCCTGTCTTTTCATCATAGACACGCTGACTCTTATACTCTTCAAGGACGCCTAAGACCAGTTCGCAGGTCGTATTGACCAGGCATCCTTCACTTAAATGTCCGCCCACCACTCTGCCTTCAGAGTCCGAGAGGCTGATGTGGATGTGTGCCTTGCCTTTGGATACCGTACCGGTCAAAGAGACGATCTCATAATCATCCTTCGCTTCAAAGAAGCTCTCCGCTTTGGCCATACGAATCCTCACTTCATACAGGCAGCCCACTCCCGAAAGAACGACAGCCGTATCAGCTTTCTTATCTTTGCATAAAGCTTCGATCGATCTTTTCAGATCTTCGCCCTTTTTCAGGCGAACTGCCAGCTCTTTCATAAACCTTATTTTACCATTTATAATGATGCTATGAAAAACAAAATACTCAGCGACCTGATGGCGTTAAAAGACGATAAATACAGGGATTTCAACAGCAAGATCCTCAATACTTCCTACCCTGTCATCGGTGTCCGGATGATAGATCTTCGCTCTTATTGCAAAAGCCTTCTCAAGAGCGGGGAAGAACCTGTTTTTCTGGATATCCATTATGAAGAAGTGCTCTTACATGGCATCTATATCGTCTCAAGGAAGGTCCCCTTCTCACAGAAAGTCAAAGAAGTCGAAGCTTTCCTGCCCAAGATCGACTCCTGGGGGATCTGCGATTCCTTCGTTCCGTCCTTCAAAGATATCAGAAAGCACAGAGAGGAGTATTATCCGTACATATTGAAGTATCTTGCATCCGATAAGGAGTTCACACAGCGCTATGGTCTGGTCGTACTTCTCGATCATTATATTCGGGATGAATATCTCGATGAGCTTTACCGCATCATAAAGAAACAGAACTACATCGGTTATTATTCGAAGATGGCCGGTGCCTGGCTTCTGTCCTATCTTTTCATGTTCTATTTCGAGAAGACCCTTGCCTATGTAAAAGAGAACGAACTCGACGGCTTCGTATATAAAAAAGGAATCCGCAAAGCATTGGATTCCTATCGCTTGAGTATTGAACAGAAACAGATCTTACGCAGCCTTGGAAGCTGATTTCTTGGAGACATCCGGATCTTCGTAGACCGGTTTCTTCTTGCCTGTTCTGACCGAGAACATCACCGCCGCATACGGAGCCAGATCGATACTGATCGAATTTGGCAGACCGTGTGCTTTTATTTTGTGCGAACGGATCGGTTCGAAGTTACACATATTGCAGCCGTTGTAGATGTCCTTTTCCGAGTTGATGACTTCCGTGTAAACACCGCGGTAAGGAACGCCGATACGATAATTCGTATAGGAGATCGGCTTCATGTTCAGTACGACCAGGAAGCAGAAATCCTCTCCGTAACGGCAATAGATATAGACCGACTGACGGTAGTTGTCAGCATCGATCCAGCGGAAGCTGTTTGGATCATAGTCCTGACCATAGAAGACTTTGTAGGACTTGTAGATCTGGCATAAGTCGCGGAAATAACGATGGAAGGAGTCGTGTGCCGGATAGTTCAAGAGATCCCAATCCAGACCTCTGGTCTCATCAAATTCGCGATACATCGCAAAATCGTTGCCTAAGAAGTTGAGCTTCTTGCCCGGATGCGTGAACATGTACAAGAAAAGGTTGCGGCATTGGGCAAACTGGGTCTCGTAATTGCCCCACATCTTATCGACGATCGTCTTTTTGGAGTGGACGACTTCATCGTGTGAGAACGGAAGGATGAACTTCTCGGAATAGAAGTATGCCATCGAGAACGTCAGCATGTTGTGGTGATACTGGCGGAATTCCGGATCCATCGCATAATACTTGAGCGTATCATTCATCCAGCCAAGATCCCATTTGTAGTCAAAGCCCAAACCGTCATAGACAGTCGGAACAGTGACTTTCGGATAATCGGTGGAATCTTCCGCGATCAGTAAGATATCCGGATGTTCGTTCTTGATCGAATAATTGAAACGCTTGATGAAAGACAAGCCGTTTCCGTTTTCGCCGATGTTCTTGTTTCCTTCATAGAAGATGATGTTGGATACCGCATCCATACGAAGACCGTCGAAATGGTATTCGTTGATGAAGAAATTGGCGGAAGACATCAGATACGAGATGACCGGGCCTGAACCCATATCGAACTGGTAGGATCCCCACTGGGATTTTGCCAGTTTGCTGTCTTTGTATTCGTAACATGGTTCCCCATCAAACATCCTGAGTCCGAACTCATCGGTCGCAAAATGCACATATGCGACATCCAATATGACACCGATGCCGTTCAGATGGCATTCGTTGACGAAATCCTTGAGATCCCATGGTGTGCCATAGCGGCTGGTCGCCGAGAAGAAGCCGGTTGCCTGATAGCCCCAGGAACCGTCGAACGGATGCTCGACGATCGGCATCATCTCGATATGGGTATAACCCATATGCTTGACATACGGGATCAGTTCTTCCTTGAGCTCGCGATAGGTCGTAAGTCTTCCGTCATGTTTGAAACCGTTGACGTGGATCTCATAGATGTTCATCGGATTCTCATAGGAGAAGTTACGTTTTGCCATATAGGCATCATCCGAGAATTTATACTGGTCAAGGTCATACATGACCGAGGCATTGTCCGGCCTTCTTTCCGAATAGAAGGCATACGGATCAGATTTGTATACGACTCTCCCGTTGTTTCCGGTGATGCGGTAACGGTAGGAATAGATACATTCACAATGTTCGATGACAAGATGCCAGATGCCGCGTTCGTCCACTTTCTGAAATTCATACGGAACTTTGAAGTCATCTCTGGACATGATGACTTCCACTTTCCTGGCATGCGGGGCCCACACATAAAACTCGACACCATCGCCGAGTTTATGAACGCCCATATATCTGTAAGCTTGTGTATCCAGACCGGAGAAGAAATAATCCAGATTCATTTTTCCAATACCTTTCTGTAAAGATTCTCATATTCCCTGGCGGAGCGTTCGAAAGAGACATCCGTCTTCATTGCGTTACGGACCAGCATCTTCCATCTGTCAGGGTATTCGTAATATTGGGTATAGGCATAATTGAAGACTCTCTCAAAGTCCTGTACATTGTAAGGACCGAAAGAGAAGCCGTTGCCTGTGTTTTCATATTCATTGAGCGGAATGACCGTGTCTTTGAGCCCTCCGGTCTCTCTTACCAGAGGCAGCGTGCCATAGCGCATGGCGATCAGCTGCGAGATGCCGCACGGTTCAAACAGCGAAGGCATCACCAGCAGGTCAAGACCTGCATACATGCGGTGTGCCAGAGGCTCGTTGTATCCGCAATAGTAGACGAAGTGATTCTTGTTTTCGTTTTCGAGCATCTTGAAGGAATACTCGTGTTTGGACTCGCCGGTACCAAGAATGGCGACCTGGATGTCCTGGCGAAGCATGTTCTGGATCGCACCTAAGAAGATATCGGTCCCCTTCTGGAATGTGAGACGTGAGACCATGCCTACCAGCATCGTTTCCGGTTTCTCCTCAAGACCCAGTTCCTTCTGCAAAGCGATCTTGTTGGCCTTCTTGCCGGAAATATAATTCCTTAAGGAATAGGACTTTTCGATCGATTTGTCGGTCGCCGGATTGAAAGAATCGATATCGATCCCGTTGACAATGCCATAGAGATCCTTTGCCCGATAGCGCAGTATCACATCGAGTTTGCATCCGAATTCCGGCGTCTGTATCTCTTTGGCATAGGTCTTGGAGACGGTCGTCACGAAGTCGGCATAGACGATACCGATCTTCATGAAGTTGCAGTAATCATTGAAACGCAGGTTGCCGTTCTCGTAGTTCTTGTAGTCGAAAGCAAGATAGTCGAAAAGCACCTGCTTGTCGTATTCGCCCTGGTAAGCCAGGTTGTGGATGGTCAGGATGTGCTTGATGGCACGGATCTTCTCGATCGCATTGTATCTGACCTTGCACAAAGCCGGAAGTACGGCTGCGTGATAATCGTGTTCATGGCAGATATCGGGATAATAATCCATTTTGATCATCATCTCGACGACTGCGACATTATAGAAAGAGAACCGTGCGGCGTCATCGGCATAGCCGTAGACACCGTCACGGTTAAAATAAGTATCGTTCTCAATAAAGAGATATTCTACCCCTTCATTGATATAAGAGTAGATGTTTGCTTCTTCATTGATGAACCCGCTATGAACATAGATATGATCGATATACTTCATACCCTGATAGTATTCTTCCTTGATGGATTTGAACATCGGCATGACGACACGTACTTCAAATTCGGAAGAATCCAGAGCTTTCGGCAACGCATATACTACATCTGCCAGTCCGCCAGTCTTGACAAACGGCAGGGATTCAAAAGAAACAAACAGTACTTTTATCATTAGATACGATCTCCTCGCTTGATATAGATTGGTTCCTCTTTGCTGCCCTTGAGTTCCTTGATGTGAGTGATGATCGACAGTCTGTCGACGACCGCACATTCAAGCTTGACGTTCTTATCGACAAGGGTATCCGGGAGGATGACGGAGTCTTTGATGACAGCGCCTTCTTTGACCACGACATTACGTCCGATGACCGAGTTGATGACGGTACCTTCGATCTGGCAGCCGTTGGCTACGATCGAACCGGAGACCTTTGCGCCCGGTTTGTAGAGTGTCGGACAGGAGTCGTTGGTCATCGTGTAGATCGGCCAGTCATCGTTGATGAGCTTGAGCATCTCTTTCTCATTCTTGATCTCCATGTTTGCTTCATAGTAAGCGTTCAGTGTAGAGATGCAGGCAACGAAGCCGCGGTGCTGGAAAGTACCGATCTTCATCGCTCTGACGCAATCCGCAACGATATCGGAGAAAGAATATAAGCTCGAAGTCATGACTGCTTCTTCGACCAGCTGTTTGAAGGTCAGAGTGGACATGACATAAGTCTCAAGAGATACGACGGCTTTCTTGTTCTTGCCGCGGTTCTTGAACATTTCAACGACACGCTTGTTCTCGTCGAGTTTGAGCAGATCGCCCATCAGATAACGTCTGTCAGCGTTGGTCGTGGAATGACATAAGATCGTGATGTCGTTCTTGGACTTGATATGTTCTTCAATGATCTCATTGAAATCTTGTTTGAAGATGAAATGGGATGGTGCAACAACGACATAGGAAGCATTTTCCTGGTCGATGAAGTCCATATAGGTATTGAAGGCCTGAACATCGACATTGAACAGTTCGTTGTTCTTGTAGTCGACATCGCCATGTAACAGCTGTATCTTGCCTCTCTTGGAGTTCAGATTGTAGCTGGTGTGGGAGATGTGCTCGACAGTGGAACGAGGTCTGTTCTTGATGAAGACCTTGATGCTTTCAACGTTGGAATTCGTGAAGTTTGAAAGCATGAAATCGATGACACGGTATCTGCCTAAGATCGATGTCGCGGAGATCGGACGGAAATCCTCAAGACCTCTGACATGGACATAGGAAGGTTCAAAATTCAGAATGCCTAATACTTTACTCATGATCTTCACCTGCCTTTGCGATAGATGCTTTGGATACCAGGAGGATATCCTCGGAATTCTTCTTTCCAAGCTTCATGCCATCCGGAACTCTGACATCGTCAGCGACCAGACATCTGACAAGCTTTGCACCCTTGCCGATGACGGCATTGTTCATGATGACAGAATCTTCAACTTTGGCGCCTTCTTCAACTTCGGCGCCGGAGAAGATGACAGAACGTGACACTTCGCCATTGACGATCGCACCCTGCGTGATGAAGGCGTTGTTGATCTTGGCGTTCTCACCGATACACTGCGGAGTTGCCGAAGCATCGTCCGTATAGATCTTCCAATCCGGATCGAAAAGGTCGAGACCGGAGTTGTCTTCGAGAAGGTCCATGTTTGCTTCCCATAAGGAAGAGATGGTGCCGACATCTTTCCAGTAGCCTTTGAAACGGTAAGCCTGTAACTTCAGACCGTCATTCAGGTATGCCGGGATCAGGTTCTTACCGAAGTCATGCTGAGAATCCGGGTTCTTTGCATCTTCCTTCAGATACTTCTTCAGGTTCTTGTAAGAGAAGATGTAGACACCCATGGAAGCCAGGTTGGATTTCGGCTCTTTCGGTTTTTCTTCGAATTCAACGATACGATCGTTTTCATCGGTGTTCATGATACCGAAACGGCTTGCCTCTTTCATCGGAACTTCGATGACGGCGATCGTCGCTTCAGCACCGGATTCCTGATGGCACTTGAGCATCTTGTCATAGTCCATCTTGTAGATGTGGTCACCGGAAAGTACCAGGACGTAGTCCGCTTCTTCCTGATCGAGGAAGTCGAGGTTCTGATAGATGGCGTCTGCCGTACCGGCGTATAAACCTAAACCGGTCTCGTCTTTTTCACGCGGAGAAAGAACGTAGACACCGCCGCCCTTGGAATCCAGGCCCCAGGTAGAGCTTCTTGCCGAGTAAGACGAAAGTAAGATCGATTCGTACTGAACAAGGACACCTACCGTCGAGATGTGCGAATTTGCGCAGTTGGACAGCGCAAAGTCGATGATGCGATACTTGCCGCCGAAGTGAACTGCCGGCTTTGCGACCTTTTTCGTCAGGTCGAAAAGTCGGGATCCTCTTCCTCCTGCAAGTATCATCGCTACCATATTATTCTTTTTCATGATTAATAATACCCCTCGTTATTAATATGTAATTTAATTATACATCATTAGTCTTCACATATCACGACTGAATATGGCGAAACACAAATTAAAGGGCCACCGGTCATCTGCACATCTTCCTCGCCAAAGACAAGACTGTGTACCTGTCCGTCATCATAGAGGATGTCCTCCCCTGTCGGGTTGATGAAGATCATCAAAGGACCGATCCGATAGATCAAAGCCCCGTAATACGAATCGAAATTGATGCGCACATCTTCATCCGTGAAACAGGAATACTCTTTTCTTATAGCGATCAGCCTTCGGACATAATCGATGACATCTTCAAACTGCTGTCTTCTTTGCCAGTCCATCCTGTTGATCATATCACCGGAATTGTAGGAATTCTTGGTGCCCTTCTTGGAACGGAAGAATTCTTCCCCGGAATGAAGGAACGGGATGCCTCTTGAAAGCAAGACGAGCGCCATCGCCATCTTGGCCCGCCTGCGGTTGACCGACTTGGGATCTTCATCCTTGTATATCAGCATGCGGTCATAGAACGTATAATCGTCATGACATTCGACATAGTTGATCGACTGGCTCTCATCAAGATAGGAAGGATCGGACTTTAAAGAACGTTTGACATCTTCATCGATGCTGGTGTTGCCGGAGATATAGTGGATCATCGTATCCCGGAAATAGTCGTTGAACATGGCCACACCCGGGATCTTTTCCGCATTGATGATGCAGGCACGGTGTCCCTCATCGAGCACATCGCCCATGTTCCAACCTTCGCCATAGACCATGAAGTCTTTCTTCTTGATGCGCAAGGTATCGTAGATCAGCTTGACCGTACGCACATCGGATATGCCCATCAGGTCCATACGGATGCCATCGATATCAAATAACTCCAGATAGCGTTCCACCATCTCGATGATGTAGGCTCTGACAAAGGTATCTTCGGAAGCCACTTCATTGCCGCAGAATGTCCCCTGCGCCAGACTTCCGTCTTTCTTATAGCGGTATAATCTTCCCGCCAGCATCCTTCCCAGATCGAATTCCTTTTCTCTGTAGACATGGTTGAATACGACATCGAGATTGACTCGGATATCGTGTTCATGGCAGACATTGACCAGTGTCCTTAACTCATTGATGTAAGCGTAAGGGTCTTTCTTGTCATAGACATAATCGGAACAGACGCAGTTGTAAGCCAGCGGATTGTAGCCCCAGTTGTAGCGGGACTTGTCCAGATCAAAATCAAAAACAGGCATCAGCTGGATATGGGTCACGCCGAGGTCGATCACATGATCGATGCCGATCGGATAACCTTCAGATCCTTTGAGGCCTGTCTGTGTAAAAGCTAAAAAAGTCGTTTTGTATTTTCCATTATAAGAGCGATCACTTGAAAAATCCCTCACGGAACACTCATAGATCACCGGTGCTGTGACAGGTGTTTTGGGAAAGACCTTCTTTTTCTCGAACTTGCTTTTGTCGACGACATAAGATTCATGATCCTTGCAGACATAAGAAAAAGGATCACAGAAGCTGATCTTGCCATCGGCAACAAAGTGGTATTTCATGAGTTCCAGATCGCCCTTCACATAGGTCTCGAAACAAGACCCGTTGCGGAACATCGGAACTCTTTTATCTTCAAGGATCAGGTCGAGTCTCTTGTAGTCCGGTGCGAAGACGCGGAAAAGCGTCTGCTTGGGATCATAGAAACTGCCTAACCGTTTGATCTCAAAATCATCGGCAGTGTATTTGACCATTATCGGAATTCTTCTAATCTGTTTTTTGCTTCTAAGGAATCGATGATCCCTTCCACGATCTTTTCGATGCGGGAGTCTTTGGAATAATCCGCCTTCACAAAGAACGTCGCACGCTTGTCAGTGAAAAGCTGCTCTGCCCTGTTGCGCTTGGAATCATCCCCGAAGACAGCGATCGTCACGCCGCCGTTCTGCTGAACGACTTTCATGCTCGGCACGTCTGTGCTTCCGTCGCCGAAATATACCATATTCTCTAACGGGATATACTTTTCCGATTCCGGTGTGGAAGAATTCAGGTCTTCATCATTGGTTTCCGACAGTACGCCCTTGTTGATACGGAACAGATACTGGGTCTTCATCGTGTAGTTGATCACACGTGACGGCCATAAGATCTTCTCGTTTTCATCGTAGGCGTAAGTGCAGGCGTAGATCTTCTTGAATTTGTCGGCAATGCTGGTGCCCTTTATGATGTCTGTCAGGCCGGAAGAGATGACATAATGCTCCACGTTGACGTGGTGCTTCTTGCCATACTCGTTGATCCTGTCAAACCAGGTCGTGACACCCGGATACAGGCGGACATATTTGCCCTCCTCTACCAGCTGGGTCTTTGTCAGACCGGGGTTCTTTGCCATCATCAGGTACATATACGAAAGGATCCCGTCACAGTTGTGCTTATGCGAAAACTCACCGCATTCCGCCCAGAACTTCGCAGGATCGTCGTAACCTAATGAATTGATATAATGAAACTCCTGCATGTCCTTTGGCGAGAGGGTCTTGTCAAAGTCATAGATGAGTGCCAGTTTTATATTTTTCATACACGCTTATTATAACAAAAATAGAAGACCATCAGTCTTCTATTTCGTTCAGATTTTTGATCGCTTCGATATAGATCGCGACCTGCTTTTTGAAACTCTCCAGATCGAGCTTTTCATTGGCATCGTGGATGTGATTGTCTTCGTTCGAGAACTCACAGCCGAATGCGATACAGTTGTTGATCGCCTTGGCATACGTACCGCCGCCGATGGCTTCCATTTCCGATTCATGATCGCCCGTCACATCTTCATACGCCTTCTTCAGAGCTTTGATCATCGGGGTGTTCACATCGAAATATAACGGTTCGACCATGCCGTTGACTTCAAGACGGGTATACTCATCATCGATCTTCATGAGACCGGCGACAGTTCCGGTATCAGACATGACCGGGAAACGCATATCCAGCGACATGTTGATGCAATCATCATTCTTGCCGATGACACCGAAGTTGATCGAAGTATTCGATACCTTGTCGGCGATCTTTTCAAAGCCCAGCAGTTCACCATGGACACTCAAGGCGAAGTTCCTGTGGAACCAGTCGACGAAGTGATCTTCAAAGCCTGCCGCATAAAGACCTTCCAGAAGATGAGAGATCGCGTTGACGCCAAGATCGGGCATCGATGCGTGCGCTGCGACACCGAATACCGTCAGATCGATCACATCGGAGGTTTCCATTTTGTATTCGATCTTATGCTCTTCAAAGTAAGCTTTCAGCTTATCC
>JAZQIF010000194.1:0-18050 GCA_045540935.1 Erysipelotrichaceae bacterium
CCCGGTCTCCAGCGTCTTATACGTCACCAAGATCGACAGACAATCTGTCGTCCATTGTCTCGACAGAGACTATTACGACTACAAAAAGTCCGATGATCTGATCTCTGAAGAATTACGCGGCCAGTTCTTACGCTGCCATCAGGGATATATCGTCAACCTTTCCATGATCAAAGAACTCGACAAAGACGAATTCGTATTAGTCAACGACGAAAGGATCCCGATCTCCCGAAAATACAAAGAGATCGCCAAAGCCAAGTTCTTTGAAAAATACAGCGTATACTGAAAATCCTGTTTCATCACCGTCATTCAAAAAAGTCTGGGCAGTTCAATCTGCTCAGACTTTTAATATATCTATTCACTTATCGTCTTGGAAACGATCTTGAAACTTACCGTCTTGAGACCGCCATAAGCCCCGATCCCTTTCAAAGTCACAGTCGCTGTTCCTTTTGCGATATTCTTCGTATATCCTATGATCTCAAAGCCATCTTCAGAAACAGAGACTCCATCCAGGGCCAGAGAAATATCCTCTTTTTCCAATATGACAGCTTCCCCGCTGTAAACCTGATCGGCGATCTTCACCTTCGCTTTGGAGATATCCTGCTTCTTATCGATCACTCTGTAGGAAGCGCTGAGCTGCCCATAATAGGCACCGCAGCCCGTAACTGTCACACGTAGCATAGTTCCGGCAGGAATGATGTCGTTCTCTTTTACCTTCGCACCGGCAAAACGCATGATCTTATGGCCATTTGAAATCACCTGCGTATCCTCTTCATAGGTGTAAACAAGATCCTTTTCATAATCGCTTCCTGCTTTCAAAGCTCCGCCATCAAGATCATTGATCACGATCTTACAGACATGAGCCTTAGGCTTGCCAGTCGCGATGACATCCTGTGCCATAAGGCTCAGTTCACCTAGATCCTGTCTGTCAATATGAAACGAAACTTTATCACAGGTTCCTTTGTAGTTTCCCTTGCCCTTGACTGTTACATAGCCGATACCGACTTTCTTATTGTCCTTATAGGACAAGGTATAATCCTTACCTTCAGTAAGACGAGTCTCGTCGTCATAGACACTGACAAGAGTCACGGCACCCTTTTTGGCATAGACCGTATCCCTCACGATGACGTTTGCAGATTCCATCGTTCTCGGAGCGATCTTGAACGTTTTCTTGATCGTACCGGTATAGCCGCCTGTTCCGCTTAATATCACTGTTGCCGTACCGGCATCGATATTTTTCAGATACGAGATCTTTATCCATTCAAGGTGCAGATCATCCAACTTCTTTGAAACGATCTCTTGAGCCTTGAATAAGATCTCTTCACCGGTATATTCGACAGATTTAGGCACTGTAAGAACGACCGCCTTATTGAGCGGTGTTCCGGTGATCTTGAACGTTGTTTTCTTGTTACCGATATATCTGTCAAGACCCCTTACGATGATATCCGCTGTACCGACTTCCACATTATTCTCATAATCCGAAACATAATGCACACCTTCGACCAGCTTTTCCTTGCCCTCATATACTTCCACAGAAGGACATTTCTCACTTCCGTCATATTCCACGCTCTTATATTCCTGAACGATCTTGAGACTGCTTACAAAGACGTTCTCTTTTTTCTCACCGACGGTATATAAAGCCTGCGCATCTCCATCGAAATTATTGATGCCGCTGATCACAAGATGATATTCGCCGGCTTCTTTTATTTCCCTTCCGTCTTTTTCCGTAATGAGATAATCTTTATCCTTCTTCAGGGTCTTTCCATTGAAGACGACCTTTAGATTCGGAGTCAGGACTATGCCGGTCGCCATGACAGACACACTTTCAACAGCCGCATCTGATATCGGAGCTTTTTCGATCTCAAAGAAGACCGAAAGCATCTTTGTATAATTTCCCTTTCCCTGGATCTGGATCTCCGCCATACCGGCATTGAGGTTATTGAGATATTTGATGCTGTAATCGCTCTTTTCTTTTAGAAGCGTCTTATGATCATAGACGCGAAGATCTTCAAACGTGATCTTGGAACCGCTATAAATTACCTTTTCCGGAAGACCGGCAACCCAGATGCCTTCCGGTATTCGCATGTCCACACTTTCCGCATCCTCTATACTGACATCGCCCGGATCCGCCTCATAGCTTTCATCCTTAGAATGGACGTTCAGTGTCAGAACATCACTGCTCAGATGGTATATTAAGTTTTCAGATAGCAGTGTTATCAAAGGGTTTATGTAGATCGATCGTCTTTATATAAGCTTCGGGATTCCGGTTTCTTGCTTCATAATGACAAGTGATCTTCTTTCTGAATAAGGCCCAGTCAAGATAATCCTGTAAAAGTCTTGTAGAAACGCCATACTTTCGATGCTTCAGTAATTCGATCTCCTGATGCAGCCAATACAAAAAGGAGATGGCAGCCGCTTATGTATGAAGCGACACCACTCATCTCCATTTTTCTTTTTTATTCCCCTGGAAGAATTGGCTTTCCTATATTATTTGGTTAGCTAAACGAAATGATCAGACAAGAGTGACTTATTCCCACATCGCATAAAGCTCGATGATCTTTCCTGCCTTGAAGATCGAATAATCGTAGAACACTCCATCCGTATAGGAGATGCCTGTTCCATCGGCCTTGGTATTCCAGCCTTTGAAGGTGTAGGTCTTCTTGACACCGTTGATGACTTCGATCCTCTTATAGGTATTCTTGATCAGTGCGCTGTCTTTGTACAGCAGCTGGTCTTTCATGGTACCGGCTGTTGCACCATTGCCCAGGAAGCGTATCGTCATGCCAAAGGAACGCTGGGCGATCTTGAAGTTTACGGTCTTCATGCCGCCGTAGTTGCCTTTGCCTTTGATGGTCAGCTTGCCTGTACCCTTGGCCGTATTGTTGGAATAACCTACGATATCATAATCCGTATTCGACAGGATTTCATTTCCCATCATCACAGTCAGCTGTGACTTATCCGGACAGATCGGACTTCCGCTGTAATACTGTACAGGGACATTCACCTTTGCCTTGGAAATATCAGCCGAAACGATACGATAGATGCCGCTCACACTGCCCGTATAGTAATTTAGCTTGAGACCATCGGTATTGATGGTCACCTTCACCTGCGCATCGACCGGAAGGATATCACTCTTGTTTACTTCCTGACCTGCTTCACGAAGCACTTTCACCTTTTCTTTTGTTGAGCCGTCTTCAATAAGCGTGTCATAGACATAGGTATAGGACAGATTCTTGGAATAATCATTGCCGGCACTTAACTTCTTGCCATTGGAATCCGTCAATACCGGCGCTGAGCGCCAGGCGTCTGCCTTATTCGCATATACCTTATCCGGAATATACAGATCGATCTTCTGGCCTCTTTCTTTTGTATCCAGAGATTTTGGAACGATCGTGAATTCTTTATACAGGGAATCACTGTAGGATCCCTTGCCCTTGATCGTCAGATTTGCCAGACCCGGCTTGGCATTGTTTTTATAGGTCAGAGTATAGTCGGTATTATTGACTAACTCAATGCCGTTGACCGAGATCTTCGGCAGCGGCTTGACGCCTCCTTTTTCATAGAAGCACTCTGTGCCCAATTCAACGATCACTTCATTTCTTCCATCGGTCAGTGAGACCTTATCGATCGCAAAAGCCTTATTGAAGGAACCCTTGTAGTTGCCGATACCGCTAAGAGTAACAGCTGCCTTTCCTGCCTTGATATTGTTTTTATACGTAAGCGTATAATCCTCATTCAGGACAAGTTCATTTCCGGAAATTAAGACTTTCACTTCCGGCGTGATCGCCTTGCCAGTATATGGATAACTGTCTTTCAGACCGCTCACGGTGATTGTCTTATCTGAGAAAGCTAAAGGCGTGATCTTGAACGACTTGATGATCTGCCCGTAATAACCGGCCTCTTCGATACCTTTGATGATCACATAGGCTGTACCGGCATCCGTATTGTCTTTATAGGTAACTGTGTAGTCTATACCTTCTTCCAGCACGATCTTGCCGTTAGAAACAGTGATATCCTGTCTTATCTCATTGCCCTGATCGTAAGCCTTTGCGCTGAGATTTGAGATCTTCAAAGAAGAAACAGGCACTCCTTCTTCAATGATCGAATAAGAGGCATGAACGGTACCTTTATAATTTCCATTTAATTCGATGGTGATATCATAAGTCCCCTTTTGAATCGAAGATGGGATATCTGCCAAATAATCCGTCTTGTTTTTTAACTTGACTCCTTTGTATTCGACGGAAGACACGGCTGGCTTCTGCAGCTTGCCATTGTAGATAAAGGAAGCCTTGTTTAATGTCACTATGACATCTTCATCACCCAGCTGTAATGGCAGGATATCGAAGGTCTTAGTGAGTGTTCCGACATAGTTTCCTTTGCCGGTGATCACGATGGAAGGCGCCTTGGCGGCGTCATGTTGCGCTGCCTTGGTATTATTGACATATTTGACCGTATAATCGCTGTTCAAAGTCAAAAGCTTGTTTCCGTAATAGACCCGGAATCCATCAGCTGTAACAGCCTTGATACTAGGATCAAATATTGCCTCTTCCTTTCCTTTGAACGTGATCTTAGACGTCCATATGCCTTCCGGGATATCCTCTGGCGATAAGATGCCCTGATCTTGTCTGTCCTCAGGCGAAATATCGCCATAGGCATCTTCGATGTCGACCGTAAGTGAAATGGTCAGAACATCGGACGGCTTGAAGTTGTCACAGACCGAAATGACTTTGATGGTGAGATTGCCATCTTCATCGACCATCGAAGAATCGACCCGTATCGCTTCCTCATAGAGCTTCGTCGTGCCCTGTGGGATATAGGTGCCGCTTTCTTCATCGTAGATGACGCAAGGCTCGCTTCCATCTGTCGTATAGAAAAGATAGGAACCCGGTGTTGGCGAAGACAGATAGATCAGATCACCAGGCTTCACTTCTTCATCTTCGATATCGATTTCCGGCAGTTGCGTCTGATATCTGTAATCCCAGATGCAGTATAGGGTGATGACATCTCCATCCTTTGTTGTAAGATTCTTGACTTCCTGACCCTTTTCATAGACCGGATCGCCATCCTTGTCAAACGACCAGCCAAGGACCTCGATGTAGGTATCAGAACTTAGATCCGGCAAAACAAACGCTTCATCATAGACACAATGCAGATCTTCCAAAGAAGAAGAAAGACCGTTCATATCAAAACGAACCGTATACTCGATCGGGAACCAGCGGGCATATAAAGTGATATCACCCATGGAATTGTGTTTGATTTCTCTGATCTGCTGGCTGAACAAAGGATCCAGGAACCATCCATAGAAACAATACCCGGTACGTATCGCATCCTGTAAGACGATCGTTTCATCATCAAAACTGTATCCGCTTGGATTGAAATGATAGGCAGGCGAAGACTGCGAATCATTCAGGGCATAAGTGATCTGATAATCGCAAGACTTATAGTTTGCCTTATAGTCTCTGTTTCCGATCGAACCCTTGGCGATGATGACTTCCATGCTTGGATCATCAAGATCGGTGCCGGACCAGCCGGTAAAGACATAGCCGGTCTTTGTCGGATTGACTAGGATGATGTCATCGGATTCCACCGTATAGGAAGCAGGATTGTTTCCTGTAACGCTTCCTCCATCCAGATCATAGGTGATGGAATATTCGATAAGATTCCATTCTGCTTTGAAAGTATATATCTGATCCTCTTGGATCTGTCCTGTTAAAGAGATCGCTTCTTCATCTTCATAGATCTTTCCTTCATAGGACCATCCTTCAAATTCATAGCCTTTTCTTGTATAGGCATTCTTATTGAGCTTTATGGATTCGCCATACGCAAAGACCTGATCTTCCATATTCCCTTCGCCGCCGTTAGGATCGAAGTGAACGATGTAGCGATTTGGCGTGAGCTTTTCAAAGATCACTTCTCCACACACTTCGCATCTCACATCATCCAGGTAATTTGGCGAAGCGGAATACTTATGCATATGGAAACTGATCCCTTCGCATTCCATGTCGAGCTTTTTGAAACTGTCATCGTAAGGATTTCTGATCGTCAATTCTAACGGAATATCGACACAGGCGTTGTTTTTTGTTTTAAATACGATTTCAACGAGTTTGCAATCCTGGCTGATTCCTCCGTCATTATTGATGTAAGAGAACTTCAGCTGGCCGACATCGTTTTTGATATTAGATGTGATACTTCCGCTTCCTGCGGTATTCCTTACTTCCAGGCATTCCAAAAGACTTGCATCAAAGTCCACGATGAAATCCGCTGCTGCCAGGTTGGAAACGCCTGGCACGTCATAAGAAAGGATGAGATTTCTTTGCTCATCAAATTCTTTGTTTGAAGTCAGGATATATTTATCCTCTTCGATCGGCTTTTCCGACAGTCGGATATCGACACTTACAGAAGAACCGTTGATCTGTTTCAGTGATGCATCATAGACACTGTCGATCGTGAATTTCACGCTGGTAGTGTCGCTGCTTTTGCATTTTGACTTGAACTTCACGTTCAGGATCGGATCGATATTCTCGTAGATGCCCTTTAAGTTGATATAGGAAATGATGATACATTCACTTCTTTCGCTTATCGACTCAGAAGCACCTTCCGCCGTGCTCATCTTCTCACCAAGTTCCAAGTTCACATATTCAAGCTTCTCATTATCGTATTCGATGAGAATGTCAGCCGCCGCCAGACCATAGGCGTTGTCTGTCCATAATGGGATCGAAACCTCTTCGCCATAATTCAAAGAGATCTCCGAATTAGAGAATAGCTTTAACGTATTCAAGATCTCTTCATTTTTTTCGACCGTGATCGGAAAGCTCGTGCCTTTCATTTCCACAGGATTCAAGGCGCTGTCATAAACATCGCCGATCGACACGGTGATCATACTGTCGCCTGATTTTGCGTTTTCTTTTACTGTGAAATTCAGTTCAAAAAGCTTCCCACTTCCGCTTAGTGCAGAAGTGAAGATATAGCTTGTGATGATCTGACCTTCATTGTCTTTATTGATATCGCCGAAGTGCTGGGCGGAAGAAAGAAGATCGGATTCTTCGATCGTATCCAGCTGTAACACTTCAGGATCATAGTAGATATTGACATCAAGAGCCCCGATATCTTGAAGATCATTTCCATAGAGAAAGAGGGAGACCTGCTCACCGGGAAGAGCTTTTTTCTCTTCCCCGGTGATCGAAGCTGTCGTTTCACTGTAAATGATCTTTGTATTGCTTAAAAGGATAAACAATATCAGAAATAGATTCACTAAGCGTTTCATATCCTTACAAAGCGATCCTTGTGATCTTTCCGCTCACATATTTCAAGATGACCAGTGCTTCCGCAGAAGAAAGTTCGCCATCCTTGTTGATATCAGCTCTGGAGAACTGCTCATCGTTCAGATTGAGAAGATCATTGACGGCCTGAATGATCATCAAGGCATCCTTATTGGTGATCTTGCCATCCCCATCGACATCGCCTAAAGAATCATCACCGATCGGCTCTTTGACCACTATCGTATGCGGGCAGGAAGCCGTCTGGGAATAATTGTAGGATGAACCATCATAGGCGTCGATATAGTACTCGATGCCATCCATCGTCACATCGACACCCGGAATGATCGCATAATACTTGTCGTTGTTCTTTGTCATATTGACATCGACCCACTTTTCGCTTCCCGTGATACGGTAATGCAAGGTCGCTCTTTGTACTTCGATATTATCAATGATCGTCGCCGAGATCACGATATTAGATCCCGCATAAGCCGTATAGACCGGTGTATGGTAGATATCCGGTGCCATCGTATCCTTGGAACGGATACGGATCTTGCCGGATGGCGTCGATTCACTCAGGTCTGACTGTACGACCGTAAAGTTGTAGTAATACGTCTTTCCCGGTTCGACGGTATCATCGAAGAATTCTTTGACATCCGCCGGTAAGACCGTCGCATTGAGCTTTTGGTAGTAGCCGTCTTCCATCTCGGAACGATAGACGTTGTAACCGATCAGAGTATCGAAATCATCCTGCATCCAGCTCAAAGAGATGCCTCTGTCTGTTGCCTCGCCCTGCATCGTCATCGACAAAGCTGCCGACATATCGATCTCAAATTCGAACCTGCCCCAGTCTCTCATGAATTCCAGATGGTCCTCATCATCACTGAAGCCGTTGGAGATCGCCATATATTGCGTTCCGGACTCGATCACTGTTGCAATGGTCGCGGTTCCTTCCCATCTTCGATCGCTCACCCATTCGCCCAGGACCTGATAGTCACCATACGGATAGGTCGAACCGAATCGGAAATCCAGATCGACACTTGTGTCCATTGACCTGTTGAATTCCACGTAGAAGATCACCGTCTCATTTCCGACGACACTGACCTTTTCTCTGTCTGCATTGAGGACACCCGCCTCTGTGACAAATGGCCATATATTCTCGGAAGGTATTTCCATGATCGGATCATGGTTCAGATTCATCAGAACGGAATAATCTTCAAAATCAAGGATCTGCTTGCCGATCAGAAGTTCATTCTTCGTTCCCCAGTAGTTATTGGAGATCGATTGTTCCTTATACGAATCGGTTTCACTGCCGCGTAACCTGAGCCAGGAGTATTGCGGATCATCGACATTGAGACGATTGATGATCGCATTGTTTTCAAAAGCCTCATATGGCACATGCCTGTCATACCAGTCGGTCTTTTCCGATATCATATCCGCCGTCCAATAGAAACGCTTCACATCTTCATTGACAAATGTTTCGATCGTTTCTTCTTCAATGACTTCGGTTTCTTCAACAGGCTCTTCTATAACCGGATCTTCCGCAGCCTGCGTCTTAGGCACATAGTAGAAATCCTTATAGACGATATCTTCTTTATTGGAAGCCGTGAACAGCGTCGAGATCGAATTATATGGGATACTCAGTGTATACGTTACGCTCTCTTCGAAACCGCCGACCTTGCGGATATAGAACTTATCCAGAACGATCTGTCTGTCCAAAGAGATCTGTCTGCCATTGGAATCAGTCATGACCATATTGGTGTAATTTGCGCCCTTATAGATCGCATCGTTGAAATCCAGGATCAGATACTCATCCTCGATATAAGAGATCGTATCCGATGATATCTTCGAAACCACACCCTGTTTCATGTTGTCTGACTCCAGAGTCAAAGTATCCGAGTTTTTCTGCAGACCGAAATAAACCTTCTTCGGGGTGAAACTTGTTTCGTTGCCGAAATCTGCCAGTTCGCCATAATTATTCAAACCGCAGCCATAGATCGTTCCATCGCTAAGCTGAATATAGGTCGTCGAACCGTCGGAGAAGACTCGATCGACATTCTCTAATCCATCGACTCTTACAAATTCGCCATTGGTATCTTTGATGTCACCAAGACCGATCGCACCGGAATCCACATAACCCCCGGTCCTGACATACAGTCGTCCGTCTTCCACACAGTAATACTGCGCGCCTGGATCGGCGAACCATCTGTAGGATCCTCTGACAGGCATATCCATGTCTTCGACATTGTCGCCGCTGAAACGATAGATCTTGTCGGCAGAAGAAGCATACAGTAAGGAATACGGTGTGAGATCGGATTCAAACGCTTCGATGCCTTCCGCGATCTTGACTGGCTCGTTGCGCTTCTTTTCGACGCCGCCGGTAAAATAGACATCTCCATTCTCTTTTAAGAATAGCGCAAAGAACCTGCTGCTCAATCTTACATCTTTGACGCCATCAATATCCGCCTGTACAGGCGTTTGTGAAGCGGTATAGCTGCCGTTTCCGTAAATGCCATAGGTATTATCACCTGCCCAGAACCAGACGGTACCATCCGTCCTTATCAGACACATCGGATCACCGATCGTGCTGGATATGAATGACTCAACTCTTTCAACATCATCGAAGAAATGTTCAAATGACGGCACTTCCATATCAAGCGCAGTAAGCAGATCATCATTGGACCTGTAAAGGACTCCGTTATCATCAACGATATATAAAGAACCCTGTACCGTGAAATCTTTGATGAAATAATCGGTCCTTAATTTCTGCGGTGATTTGATCACACCGCCGCCCCATGCCCAGAGCTCGCCATTATCAAACAAGGCAAGAACATAGTTCTTTCCCATGTAGTTGAGACCTTTCAGCTTGACGATCTTTGAAGATGACTGATAATCCGTGATATTGATTAAGATCTCGTTGCTTAGTCCGGTCATCT
Source organism: Erysipelotrichaceae bacterium (assembly GCA_045540935.1). Taxonomy (GTDB): domain Bacteria; phylum Bacillota_I; class Bacilli_A; order Erysipelotrichales; family Erysipelotrichaceae; genus Colivicinus. Next base: position 10,190 of record JAZQIF010000194.1, read on the forward strand.
CTGTTGTGACTTTGAGTCTGGCTGTCCCGTTCTTCAATTTGATCAGATCGCCATTTTCATCGACATAGGCGACTTCCGGATTGGAAGAAAGCCAGTAGAGCTTTTCCGTGCAATCCGCAGGCGAAATGCTAGGATAGAAAGCATGACCATCATCCGCCGTAAGGCTCGTCGAATAAATACTTTCAACAAAATGCAAGTCACTCGCCCTGGAGATGACTGTGATATCAGCGTATGCGCAGATCGAGGCATCCTTATCGGAGATGACTGAGATCCTGGCACTGCCCGGCGAGATCGCACTGATCTTGCCTGATGGACTCACTGTCAATACATTTTCATTGCTGGATTCGAAATGATAGGAACGCTGTGTCGTATCTTCCGGAACCAGTGTAACGTTTGCCTTGAAGGCATCGCCCACATTCAGTCTGTCTTTTGAAACATCCAGGCTGATACCTGTTAAGGCGATGGCATCTCTGACGCTTACATCAAAGATCGAATAAACACCTTTATCATCCGAATATACATAGACTTTGGACGTGCCGATATTCTGCGGCGTGATCAGGCCATTCTCATCGACATCGACGACTTTGACTGCGCTTAAGATCTTATCATCCTGCAAGAAGCTGTACGTGGAGTCATCATTGACTCTCACCGTCCAGACGATGTCCGTACGATCGCTGACCAAAGTATCACCGCTCAGATCGATCAGGACCGCAGCGCCCTTATTTCCTTCATAGGTATTTCCTACGCAGGCTCCATGTGTTACATCATAGATGATGATCCGATCGCCGTCTTTGAGTTCTTTGACATCTTCATATTTTCCATTACTTTCTTTATAGAACCGGAATCCGCTTCCTGTACCTTCGCCGGACATGACGAAACCATCATCATACGAAAGATACAAAGTTCCTTCCTCATCGTTGTTATGAACGACACCAAGAAGATACTCGTTATTGCCATCCGTGACCATCCATCTTCCATATTCTTCGGAATGGAAGGCGACATTGAAATCGTCTTCCTTCGTCTCATAAATGAGTTTTTTACCGTTATTCGGATATGGGGAAGCAGAGATCTGATAGACAGAATCCAGATCGATATCGGCCGAGCCTTCTCTTAAGCCGATATCCGAAACATAGATCTCACCCGGGATCTCGGCGATCACATTGCATAAGTAGTAAGAACCCTCGCCATTGATAGACTGTATTTCAGATCTGTAATTCGAGAAATCCTCCACGATATACAACGGATCATTGACGATCGTCTTGGTGCTCCGCGTACAAGTCAGATACCTGCCTTTGGAAAGATAGGTCTGCAAAGAGATATTTTTTCCATTCACATCCCTGGCAACGCCGTTTTCATCCACATCGATATAACGATAGGTCATCAGATCTGCATTATTATCCAAGAAATTCTTCTTGACGAACTCATATTCGCCATCCGTTTCAAACGAAACGACTCTGCCGCCGAATGTTTCCAACAAAGCATCCAGTATTTCAAAATCATAGCGGGTATTGTCATACGTAACTAATGGCAGTCTGACTACGGCATAGGTATCGCCGCTTTCTTCGTTTTTGACGATCTTGCCCATGATCGCAGGCCTTCTTGTCCCTTTGCCGACGATGATATCCGCCGGTGCATCATTGCCTTCATAAGTATTGACATTGTTGCCATAGAAAAGACAGTTCACAAAACTTGAACCGGAGTCACTTGCGCGAGCCTGGATATTGGTATCGATAAAACTGCAGGTATCAAATTTTCCAGACAGATCAGCCATCTGTGCACCGCCCATTTTATAGAAGCAGCAGTTTTTCAATACAGCATCCGTTTGTATCGTCGGTGCACATTGCCAAATCCATATCTCATTATCCCAGAACGATCTGTAGAGCAGCGCCCCTTTATAGTTCTGATCGAAGCGGCAGTTTTCAAAGGCATCATCATAATTCCCGTTACCGATATTCACAATATAAGGATTGGTGATGTCACAATACTTGAAATGCATGTTTCCATACATCTCGACCCTGTAAGAATCCATCAGCTCACTCGGGAAGATCGAGATGTGTTCCTCTTTTGTACCATTGAAATTAACGACGCCATCCGACCTGAGATAGACGATGCTGGTCTCCGCATAGGCATCATTCGGGTCATTGGACCAGAATTGGATCTTCGTTCCCGGCTCGACATTGACTGTGACGCCGCTTTTTACATAGACTGCATTGCTTAAGATATAGTAATTGTCCGCGGTAAGGGTCATATCTTCTTCAATGATCATAGGCAGAACGACACCGTTTCTTACAGTCAAAGCGATCGGATTGATCTTTCCTGCGTCATATACCGTCTGGTCTTCCTCATCCAGTGCGTTTTTCCCGGTGATCGTTATGTTGACAAAGAAGATCATGTCGTTTGGACAGTTGTCCTTGATCTTCAGATAGAACGGAGCCCTCCAGCCGGTCCAGACATCATCTTCGTAGATCTTGCCGGCATCTGTGGAAGAGTAGGTTCCGATCTGTCCGTAATTCAAAGAAGCCGCATCACCATAATTGCCATTCAAAGAATCCGAGAACTGCACATACGGATTGGCAAGACCAGCCTCCGAATACGAATCAATGTTTACCGTCACATCTTTGACCATGCCCCAGCGGTTCCACACTTCAAAACCAAGCTCGATGATCTCACCGGAATCGATGGTCCCATCGCCATTGTTCTTCTCATTAAGGCCCACATTATCAAAGATCCGATAATCCAGAAGATGGATATCCGGTGTCGGAGATTTCGTCAGAGCGCCATACATATCGGCGATATACGGCCTGTTATGGAAATCGCCATGTAACTCTTCATCATAACAGATCGCTTTCCTATCACCGGTCGAAGAAAGCTGGCCATAGATATATTTGGTCGGATACATACTGCGATCGGCAAATACGGATCTTGTCATCGCTGCCATCGCCGAAACGATCGGCGCTGCCATCGAGGTTCCCGACCATACTGCATAGCGGTTATCCGGGATCGAAGAAAGGATGGACTCACCCGGCGCATAGACCTCATACTCCGCTTTTGTACCCTCAATGCCATCAAAATTTGTAAATTCGGTCTCTCTGCCATTTTCGTCTACCGCCATGACACCTAAAACATAGGTAAACGCTGCCGGATAGATCGGAAGCCATGCACCTCTGCCGATGTTTTCGTTGACCTTTTTATCGTTACCTGCCGAAGCCACCAATACACAGTTGGTATAGGCAAATTCCAAAGCGTCCTGCACGGCGATCGTACTTGCCGTACCGCCGAAGGACATATTGATGACATCGGCACCGTTGTTATGCGCATAGATGATCGCCTTGGCGATATCGCTTTGGCTGAACAATCCGGAAGCCGAACCGGCCTTGACAGCCATGATCTTAGAGTTATAGGCAACACCGACGATACCTGTCTTGTTGTTTGCCCCGGCAATGATACCGGCGACATGAGTACCATGACCATGGTCATCTTTGCCGCTTCCTGTCCCGTTGATAAGATCGACACCGTAATAGTCATCGATATAGCCGTTTCCATCATCATCGATACCGTTATCCGGTACTTCATTCCTGTTGACCCACATGTTGGAATAAAGATCTTCATGGGTATAATCGACGCCCGTATCGATGACAGCAACCGTCATGCCCTCACCTGCCAGCGGCAGATCATTTTCCTGCTGATACTCCCAGGCTTCCTGGATGCCGCAGCTTCTTAAATACCACTGTTCAAGTATCTTGTCATTGTCACTTAAACCCTCGATCTTGTCACTGATCTGTTCATCGACAATCGAATCGGCACTCTCCCAGACAAAGTTATATTCCGCTTCCAGAACATCCTCAGCAGATCTGATATTCCCCATGATCGCCCTGATGTCTTCATTTTCCTTGATGAAACCCTCATACCAGGTCCCGGAAGAAACTTCAAACATTTCCTCTATCTTCTCAACACCCAGCTTCTTTAATTCCTTGGAAATATCTTTTCCATTCTTTACCTTGATCAGAAGGCTTCTTTCATCATATTGGACCTCCCCGGAATCAAAGATCTCCGGATATGCCACATCAAAAGGAACGGTCAGATTACCGTTTTCATCCGTATAAGGATCATCATCTTCAACAAAACTCTTATCGAAGCCTGTCGTCAGATTGATCGGATCTTTGATCTCTTCATCCTTATACCGTAATGGCTGCGCCGTCTTTTCTTCTTCAGTATGATCGATCACATTTTCTTCATCCGTCTTCTTATGGTATTGCACGATGACACTGCTAAGCACCATCAAAGACACCAGAACACAGATACCAAGATAGGATATGATCCTTTTCAGCTTTTTCCTTTGCATAGAAACCCCCAGTTTAGAGACAAAGAATGATTATTATTGATCTATTTACTTCTATATAATTATATTACAATTTGCGATATTCGAAATCCCAGGCACTATAAATAAAATAGCAGACCCCCTTGAGGATATGCTGTACAGAGTTATCGATATAGATGAATACTTATGCCAGATGCCCCTTTGCCGTAATGACATCGACGGCTGATTCCATATCGGATCAAAAAACAGTCTTCCATAGACATTGCAAAAACGACCCGCAAATCAGAAATCGCTTCAAGCGCAGGCATCATATGATTGCATCGATATTCATTCAATTCCATATTTTTATTAAATTTTATATTTTTATGGAATAGAAAGGCATTTTATGAGAATTCAGAGAAATCTATACCTCAACAGGCTTATCGAACGCATGCATAACGGAATGATCAAAGTCATCACCGGCTTAAGGAGGTCTGGAAAATCATACTTAATGAATGTGCTGTTTTATGATTGCCTGAGATCTCTTGGTATCGATGACAGCCATATAATCATGGTTCAGCTTGATACGGACGAAAACGATTGCCTTTTGGATTATCATGTTTTAGGACAATATTTAAGGGAACAGATCAAAGATGACGGGCAGTATTTTTTTCTCTTGGATGAAATACAGGAAGTAGAGAATTTTGAACGTGTGTTGAATGGACTGCTGCAAAAGCAGAACGTCGATATTTATGTTACCGGCAGCAATTCGCGTTTTCTGTCGAGTGACATAAGAACGGAATTCAGGGGCCGGGGAGACGAGATTCACGTACATCCTCTTTCGTTTAAGGAATTTTATTCTGTTAACGGAAATGACATATATACATCGTGGAATGAATATATGGTGTACGGAGGAATGCCGATGTTGCTCTCAAAACCCGATGACGAACAAAAAGCAAAATATTTAAAAGACCTGTTTGAAGAGACATACCTGAAAGAAATCAGAGAAAGAAATAAAGTAAAAAATATCGCCGAAATGGAAGAACTGATCGATATCATGGCTTCTTCGATCGGTTCCCTGGCCAATCCCAACCGGATATCCAATACATTTAAGTCTGAAAAAAAGTCACCCTTGATCCAAAAACGATCAAAGACTATCTTTCCTATCTGGAAAACGCATTTCTTCTCTCCGAGACCAAGAGATATGATGTCAAGGGACACAAATACATCAATACACCCCTGAAATACTATTTCGAAGATGTGGGGCTGAGAAATGCCAGACTCAATTTTCGTCAATTGGAAGAACCGTACATTATGGAAAACGTCGTTTATAACGAGCTGGACTTAAGAGACTATAACATCGATGTAGGCGTTGTTGAAGCTTTGGATAAAATTGATGGCAAATATATCAGTAAACAATATGAAGTTGACTTTATTGCCAGCAAAGGACAGAAAAAATATTACATCCAAGTGGCACAGGGATTATCCGACTTTAAAAAACAAGAACAAGAAACAGCTTCATTGAAAAACATAAGAGATGGTTTCAAAAAAGTGATCATCAGAAAGGATAATCCGATAACATATACCTATGAACAAGGAATACTGAATCTCAATTTCTTTGATTTTCTTCTTGAGAAGAACAGCCTCGACGATTGACCATATAAGCTTCAGACAGAAAAAAACCGATCGTTTCAGGATTTTTGAGCGGTTTCCATCCAAACGTCATAATATAAAGAAAAGGTGTTTTCTTACTCTCTGCACAAGAGACAGATCACACTTTTTTACATTTCGGGATAAATAAAATAGCAGACCCCCTTGAGGATCTGCTGTACAGAGTTACTGATATAAATGAATGCTTATGCCAGATGGCCCTTTGCCGTTATGACATCGATGACACTGTCGACATACTTTTCGCACTCTTCGTGTGTGCCAGCCTCGACCATGACACGGATCACCGGCTCGGTGCCTGACTCTCTGACTAAGATACGTCCGTTGTCACCTAATTCTTCAGCGACCTTATTGACGGCAGCCTGCACATCCGGATCGCTCTGTGCCTCCGGTTTGGATTTGACACGGACATTCTTCAATACCTGCGGGTAGAAGACGACCGGAGCTGCTAATTCTGACATCGGTTTTTCCTTCGCCAGCATGACTTCCATCATCTTCAAAGAAGTTAAGATACCATCACCTGTGGTCGCATACTTGGTGAAGATGATATGACCCGACTGTTCGCCGCCGATACGATGACCGTTTCTGACCATGTTTTCATAGACATACTTGTCACCGACCTTGGTCTTTTCGTATTCGATGCCGACTTTGTCCAAAGCCTTATATAAACCAAAATTCGACATGACGGTCGTGACGACCTTATTGTTGATGAGCTTTCCTCTTTCCTTCATGTATAAGCCATAGATATACATGATATGGTCACCTGTTACGACATTGCCCTTTTCATCGACACATAAACACCTGTCGGCATCGCCGTCATACGCAAAACCGACATCGAGTCTGTTTTCAACGACGAATTTCTGTAAATGCTCGATATGCGTGGATCCGCAATCCGTGTTGATGTTGTAACCGTTCGGTTCATCATTGATGACATAGGTCTTGGCACCCAATGCCTCAAATACCGACTTGGCGATCTGCCAGGCGGCACCATTGGCTAAGTCCAGACCGACCCTTTTATCCTTGAACGAATACTTGGACATCGAGATCAGATAACCCATATACCGGTTCCTGCCGGAAACATAGTCGACAGTTCTTCCGATCTGCTCCCCATCGGCTACCGGGATATCGATCTTGCCATCGATATAGTCTTCGACCATCAGGATCGTCTCCTCATCCATCTTTTCGCCATTGACATTGAGTAACTTGATGCCATTGTCATAATACGGGTTATGGGATGCGGAGATCATGATACCGCAGTCAAAGTCATCGACTCTGGTGATATAGGCAACAGAAGGCGTCGTCGTTACATGCATGATATAGGCATCGGCACCCGAAGCCATCAATCCTGTGCACAAAGCATATTCAAACATATAGGAAGATCTTCTGGTATCCTTACCGATGACGACCTTGCATTTCTTATCGATACGCTTGCCATAATACCAGCCTAAGAACCTTCCGATCTTGACCGCATGTTCAAACGTCAGAACTTTATTGGCCTCACCGCGGAAACCATCCGTCCCAAAATATTTTCCCATCTTAAAGTACCTCTCTTTTTTCTACGATCACGCCCTCATCCTTGTAGATGGAATGAGCAGGGATCATGCCTCTGACTCTGGACAGAGGATAAACATTCGAATTCCTTCCGATGACTGTTCCCGGATTCAGGACAGAGTTACAGCCGACTTCCACATAATCACCGATCATCGCACCGAATTTCTTCAAGCCGGTCTCGACATTTTCTTCGCCATTATGAACGACGACCAATTTCTTATCGGATTTGACATTGGAAGTGATCGAACCGGCACCCATATGAGAATAATAACCCAAGATGGAATCACCGACATAGTTGTAGTGCGGTGTCTGTACATGATCAAAAAGAATAACGTTCTTTAATTC
>JAZQIF010000195.1:0-4810 GCA_045540935.1 Erysipelotrichaceae bacterium
ATCACAAGTCGGCGAATATCACGATCTACGTCAATCAGACAGAGAGCGGATTCACGATCACTTATTAAGCATTTGAATGGCTGTCTGATCATTGATCGGACAGCTTTTTAGATTAACCAGTATCTTTTTACGTTATACTTATATATAGAGCAGATAACGATTTTTCGTTATGTTTGAACATGAATGATCAAGGAAGCGTAGTGCTGAAGGAAGAAGAAGTATCACAGATCAAGAAACAGGCTGCTGAGTTTCTGGCATCCCGGTATTTTTATGCGGCTTTCGATCAGTATGAAAAGTTATTGAAAAATGATCCGGAGGATATCGATGCGCTTTTGGGCGCAGCGATGTGTCAGATCAAGGTCAGTTCTTCTGATGAACTGATCGAGCATTATTGCAAGCTTTATTCAGCGAATGAATATGAGATTGTATTGGCTTGTGAGAAGGATGAAGATCACATCGAAGAGATGTGTGAGAAAAATGCTGTAAAGGGGTATCTGGAAAAGGTAGAGATACGCAAACTCTATAACTACGATGTTTCTTTCAAGTCCTGTCTTTTCTGCAAGAAGAAGCAGAAAGAAGAGATCGAAAAGTTCATCGATAATGACATCTATCTTTCAAAGCTGAAGAAGAAAGGGGCAAGCGAGATCTATACGATCCTGTCAGTCTATGATGAGAGGATCGATGAGGCGGAAAAGGCCGATGCGGATAAAAGCGAGTCCATACGGAATGAATACCAGCGTTTCCTTTATAAGACTTATGGGCAGATCAGGGAATTAAATAAGAAGGCCGTTCAGGAAAAAGATGAAGAATATAAGGCATTGATCAGAAGTTTTGATGATGCTTCCGACACGGAGGAAGTGCGTAAGCTTTCTCTGGAGTTTGAGCGTTTTGAGGATTATAGGGACGCAAAGAAGTATATTGATTCCTGCAAAGAGAAGATTGAAAGGCTCAAGGAGATCAAAAAGGACAAGGATCAAAGTCAGATCATTGAGAATACATTGATAAGAGCCAGATTTGATCTCATTAAGGGTGATTTTTCAGCTGCCTATGACGCTTTCACCAAGGTCATCTCTATGACCCCTGATAATGAAGAAGCCAGACTTGGCATCCTGATGGCCAGGACCAAGACCAAGGATGAGGATTCTTTATTCGATCACTATGAACATCTCTATGATGAGGGCAAGACCGAGGTCTTGGAGGCTTGCAAGGAAGATACCCAGCATGTCGATGAGATGTCCGATCGTTATGCCTTGGAAGGCTACCTGACCAAGGAAGCGATCATAGAGAAGTATACGTTCGATCGCACATATATATCAAAATTAAATTCCCGGATCGAAGAAGAAGAAAAGTTTCGACAGGATGCGGGTTCCGATCCCGATCTGAATTATTTGCGAAGATATGGCTCGGATCGGATCAGAGATCGCATCGATTCTTTGTTCAGAGTTTATTCTTTGCGTGTCAAGGAAGCCAGAGAAGAAGATGAACAGAATATCAAGGCGATCTCGAGTGAATATCAGCGTTTTCTGTTCAAGACCTATGCCCATATCCGCAATCTGAACAAGAAGGCGGACGAACAGAAACGGGATCACTACAACAAGCTCATACGAAGCTATGAGCTCAGTGATGATGTCGATGAACTTGAAAAGCTTTCTTTCGATATGGAACGGCTGGCCGATTATAAAGAGGCTTCCCGTTATGTCGTCTTGATACGAAGAAAGATCGAAGATCTTCTCAAGAAACAGAAAGCGCATTATATCTCCCAGGAGATCGAGACTGCTTTGGTCGCCGGCAAAGCCTATCTGGCGGCCGGCAATACCAGACTGGCGGATGAGAGTTTTTCTGATGTCCTGGCACTGGATGAAAACAATGCGCAAGCCTATCTTGGCATCCTGATGATCGAGACCGGCTGCAAGGATATCGAGGAGCTGATCGCGTATTATAAAGATCTGTTCTATGAGGACGATCCTGAGATACTTAAGGCCGGCAAGGAAGATCGCCGGCATATCAACAAGATGGTCGAAGAATGTGTCGTCGACCCATATCTTTCCAAAGAAGAGATCGAGAAGTTCTATGACTTCGATCTCAGTTATAAATCTTTCGTCGCCTCCAGGAAGAGAGACAAACAGCTGTTTGAAGAAGAGGTAAAGATGAATCCTCTGCTGGCAAAGGCAAGTGCCGGCAAAGATGAACAGGTGACCTATCTTCTTGAGGAAGTCAGAAAAGCATATGAGCTCAAGATCGATGAGGCAAAGCAAGAAGATGAAAAACAGATCGCTTCTTTGCGTCACATCTATGAGATCTACCTGAAAGAATCCGATCAGGCGGTTTTGAAACTGTATCGTGAGCGTCTCAAGAAGAAGAATGATGAAGATGAGACTGCTTATCGCAAGAACGTCTTACAGTTCAATAAGGACTTGAATGAAGAAGAACTGAATGAACTGATCACCCGTTTCGATCCGGAGTATAAGGATGGCGAAAAGTATATCGAAGAATGCCAGAGACGTATCGTGGCTTCGCGGATCGCCAGACAGAAAAACAAGCTCGATCTTCTCAAAGAAGAGGGTACGGAACTGTTGGAATGCCGTTTATATGACGATGCGAAGCAGAAGTTCAATGAATATCTTGATATCGATGCCGATAACGAAGAGATCCGTCTCAAGCTTCTGATGGCCGAAAAGAAGGCCATCTCTTTGGACGAACTTTTCGATCATTTTGAAAATCTGTACAACTACGACATCATTGAGACCAAGAGTGTCGACTATGATGAAAGCAAGCACATCGAAGAGATGATCGAACGTTCCTACATTCCGGGATATCTGGAAAAGCAGGAGATCCGAAAGAAGTATCGCTTCGATCTGACTTACCCTTCTTTGGTCAACGCCAGGACCATGCAGAAGCGGCAGATCGAGGATGAGCTGGCTCTGGATCCGAACCTGCGCTGGCTGAGGGAACACGGTTCCGATGCGATAAAACAGCGGATCGATGATCTTGCGTATGTCTATGACTATCGTCTGTATGAGGCAAAAGAAGAAGATGAGAAGAAAGTCAATTCGATAAAGAAGAATTATCGTTCTTTCTTACGCAATGCCGATCGGGAAGTAAGAAACCTTTATAATGAACTGAACCGCCAGAAACTGAGAAAGGCCAAAGAGGAAAAGGTTTCAATCAAGGCAGAGCCTGTCATAGAAAGTCTTACAGCTAGAAAAGAAGAAACAAAGCAGGAGATCAAGCCTGTTGAAGAAATAAAGTCTGTTGAAGAAGAAAGACCGGCCGTTTCCGAAGCTGAAGAAGTTTTAAGTGAAAAAGAAGAGATCGCTGTTGAGGAAGTCCCGGTAAAGGAAGAAACAGCAGAACTTCCTGTCAGGGAAGAAGTCGAAGTTCCTCAAAAGAAGGAAACGGTTCCTTCTGTGAGCAGGGATGAACTCAAGGCCCCGATAAAGGAAGAAGAGCGCAAAAAGGCCGAATTAAAACAGAAGCAGAAGGAAGAAAAGCAGGAGCAGAGACGCCTCGCAAAAGAAAAACTTGAACAGGAACGCGAACTGAAGAGACAAGAGCGGCAGCTGAAGAAAGAAGAATGGCTGAAGAAGAGAGAAGAAAGAGCTCTTGAAAGAAAACAGAAGCAGGAAAGCAGTCCTGCAAAGCCGAAAGTCCCGTTCAAAGTGAATCTGACTCTGCTCAGTGCGGGGGTCTCGTTACTGATACTGCTGTTTGTCGTTTATACCTTCGTCTTTGTGCCTTCCCGCAGGTATAATGAGGCGATGCGGCTCGTAGAGGCCAAGGCGTTCGATGAAGCGATACTCGCGTTTGAAGATCTTGGTGAATACAAAGACAGTGCATATCAGGTCAAAAAGACCGGATATCTCAAGGCAGAGGATCTTTATGCGAACGGCGATAAGATCGCTGCTGCGCAGGAATTCTATTCTTTGCATTTCGATGACAGTGAAGACCGATTGAAAGACATCAAGGAAGAACTGATCGAGAATGCCTCTGTAGGGGATATCGTCCTGTTTGGTGCATATGAACAGGATGGCAATACGAGCAATGGCAAGGAGCTGATCCGCTGGATCGTTCTGGAGGAAGATGAAGGAAGTATCCTGGTCATGGCGGAAAGCGGTCTGGATGCCAGATCGTTCAACGATTCGCCAGAGGAAGTCTATTGGGAAAACTCTTCACTTCGCTCCTGGCTCAACGGCAGGTTCCCGGACAACGCCTTTGCCCAAGAAGACCCATCGCAGGTGCTTTCTTCAACGATCATCTCGACCCGCTATCCGGAGAACGAAGATGAGGATATGAGCGTGGAGGAGCTGGTCTTAGAGGAATATGAGACCAGGGATCGTCTGTTCGTATTAAGTTCGCAAGAGATCCAGGAGTATCTTCCGGAAGAGTCTTCCCGTATCTGTAAGGCGAGCGAGTTTGCGATACAGAACGGCGTTTCGGCAAATGCCGATAATGAGTGCAGTTACTGGCTGCGTTCCCCGGGCAATGACCGTACGCAGGTCGAATATATCTGGAGCCAGTTCGGTTCGATCGCTTCCACTGCCCAGGAGGCTGTGCAGGCGGTAAGACCGGCAGCGCGTTTGAAAAAATAACAATGAAAAGTGTGGATGCAGCAATTTGCCGCATCCATTTCTTTTATTTTTTGAAATTATCTGAGAAAATTGTAAGCACAAAAGATTTCCCCTTTGAATCACCATAGCGATCTGGCCTATTCTGAAAACGGATAGGCTTTATTGTTATCAGAGCCGGAAAGGATATCAATGAAATATAATCACTATGATGTTTCCTACAAGATGGCAGTGATCAAAGAGTA
>JAZQIF010000196.1:0-16828 GCA_045540935.1 Erysipelotrichaceae bacterium
CGAACTCATACGCAATAAGAACATCTCTTATAAGATCGTCGATCGAAAGAAACTGGATTCGATGGTCAGTGGCAACCACCAGGGCTATGTTGCGGAAGTCAAGCCGTATGAGCTGTCCGATGTGCAGGACATGATCAAAGAAAAGAACGGACTGATCGTGATGCTGGACGGTCTGGAAGATGTCCACAATCTCGGAGCGATCATCAGAACGGCGGAATGTGCCGGAGCGGATGGTGTCATCTATAAGTCGCACAACGCGGTCAAGGTCAATGAGACTGTGGCCAAGGTAGCTTCGGGAGCTTTGGAATACATGAAGGTCGCGGAAGTGACGAATCTTGTCAATACGATCAAGATGCTGAAAAAAGCCGGTTACTGGATCGTGGGTTCGGCCGGCGAGGCAAGCCAGATGTACAACGAACTTGACTATGACATGAACACGGTCCTAGTCATCGGTTCGGAAGGCAAAGGCATGTCGAGGCTCGTGAGAGAGGAATGTGACTTCATCGTGAAACTGCCGATGTATGGCAAAGTGACTTCGCTCAATGCCTCGGTGGCAGCCGGCATCCTTATATATAATATATTGGACAAGCGGTCGAGATAATCCACATTTTGTGGGAAAACATTGAGAAAAATACGGGACGGATCTGAAAATCAGAGTCCCGTTTTTTTATCCATAATTTTATTATGGAAGAAGATATAAAGCTCATCGAACAGATCAGAAGCGGAAACGACGCGGCGTTTTCTTCGCTGGTCAGCAAGTATCGGCGCATGATCTACAAGATCATCTATTCGTGTCATCTTGACAACGGGGACTACCGTTATGATGAAGATGATCTCTTTCAGGAAGGCTGCCTTGCCTTATATAAATGCGTGTTTTCCTTTGAAGAAGACAGGAACGTCCGCTTTTCGACCTATGCCTATATGATCATCCGTTCCAAGGTGAAGGAGAACTTAAGGGCTGCCGCCAGAGGAAGAAGCGAAGGGATCTATTCTCTTGAAAAGGCATCCCAGCACGATCTGAAGGACCTCGTCTGCTGTGATCCTTTGAAGTATCATCACGAAGAACAGGTAAAGGAAGAACTGAAGATCTTTTTCAAGGAGCTCAGCGATGAAGACCGTCAGATCCTGACGATGAAGGAACAGGAATACAGCTACAAACAGATCTGTGAACGCCTATCGATCGACCGCAAACGGGTCGATAACCGGATCCGTTTTTTGAAGAAGAGGCTGAAGAAACAGATGAGTGAAAACTGCCTTTGAACAGGGCAGTTTTTCACGAAACCCGATTGACATGAAAGTATAATTTGGTTACTATAAATATGGTTATCAGAGAGATAACTTTTTATATACCTTGAAGGAGGAATTATGAAAGATAAAAGAAAAGTAATTCTTACCTGCAGCGTTTGTCTGTCGCGTAATTATTCGACAAACAGAAACAACAACAGTGCTAAGCGTATCGAACTGATGAAGTATTGTCCGAAATGCAACAAACACACATTGCATAAAGAGACAAAATAGGAGGGAAGTATGAAGTGGTTTAGTTTCAGTGCTATCTGGAAAGAGATCTCAAAGATCCGTTGGCCGAAGAGGAGCGATCTGTTCTCCAATTCGATCCAGGTCCTTATCTTTACGGGTTTCTTCGTGATATTCTTCGCCATATGCCTTGCGATAGTTTCGGCGATCTTGAACACTTTGGGAGTACTCTGATATGACAGAAACAGCGAACAAAAAAGAGTGGTATGTCGTCAATACCTATGCAGGTCATGAGAACCGTGTCAAAGACAATCTCGAAAAGAGACTCGAGACCATGGGTATCTCGGAAAACCTGTTCCGTATCGTCGTAGCCGAAGAGACACAGATTGAAGTCAAGAACGAGAAATCCAAGGAAGTCGTCAAGAACATCTTCCCGGGCTATCTCTTCGTTGAAATGATCATGACCGACGAGGCGTGGTATGTCGTCAGAAATACACCGGGCGTTACCGGATTTATCGGTTCTTCCGGCGGCGGCGCAAAACCGTTCCCGGTCAAGCAAGATGAGATCGAAAAGATCCTGCGCAGGATCGGTCAGTCTGACAAGTCCATCGAAGTCGATTTCGCGGTCGGCGATTCCGTCAAGATCCTGTCGGGTCCTTTCTCCGGCATGGAAGGCAAGGTCGAGTCCATGAACGATCAGGCACAGGTCGCTACTGTCCTTATCATCTTATTCGGTCGTGAGACACCGACAGACATCAACTATGTAGATCTGGCAAAGACAGATTTTTAAGGAGTGAAATATGAGGATATTATTACTTATCGTTGCAGTATTGCTTATACTTATCTCCCTGTTACAGGGCGGCAAGTCCGATGCGCTTTCTGCTTTCACGGGAAGCGGTGATCTCGGCCTGTTCCAGAACGTCAAGGAACGCGGACCGGAAAAGGTCATCTCGATCGTTACGATGGTGCTCGGCATTTTATTCTTCGTATTGGTCATCATCATCAGAGTTACGGAATAATAAGATCAAAGAAATAGCGAAATGAAGATTTCGCTATTTTCATCGTCTGACTGTTATGAAAGACATTGCGGTAAACAGAAAAGCCTACCATGACTTCTTCATCGAAGAGACCTATGAAGCCGGCATGGTCTTACTGGGCTCAGAGATCAAGTCCCTGCGCAAGGGCAAAGTATCACTTAAGGAAGCTTACGTGTCTTTTGTCGACTCTGAAGCTTTCGTCAAGGGCATGCATATCGCTTCCTATAAGGATGCGACCTACAATGACCATGACGAGACCAGAGATCGGAAGCTGCTCTTACATAAAAAGGAGATCGACCGTCTGTTCTCCAAATGCAAGATGCAGGGCTATACCTGCATCCCGTTAAGGATCTATCTCAAAGACGGAAGAGCCAAGATCGAGATCGCTCTGGCCAAGGGTAAGACCCTTTATGACAAGAGGGAATCCGATAAGAAACGGGACATGGAACGTCAGGCAAAACAGGCCATGAGAATCTAGAAAAACGTAATATAATAGAATCGTAGAAAGAGGGAAATCCATGGAAAAATTTATCGTTGAAATCAGTGCACGTCACATTCATGTCACTAAGGAACAGGTCGCCATTTTATTCGGTGAAGGCCATGCGCTCACAGCCAAGAAGGCTTTATCGCAGCCGGGTCAGTTCGCTTGCGAAGAAAAACTGACGATCGTCGGTCCGAGAGGCGAATTAAAAGCTTCCATTTTAGGTCCGGAAAGAAAAGAAGCACAGGTCGAACTTTCTTTGACAGATGCCAGAACGCTGGGCGTTGAAGCAAAGATCAGAGAATCCGGTGATATCGAAGGCACAGCCGGCATCAAGCTGGTCGGTCCTTGCGGTGAGATCGAACTTGAAAAGGGTGTTATCGCTGCCAAGAGACATATCCATATGACTCCTGCAGATGCAGAGAAATACGGCGTCAGCAACGGCGAGATCGTCAACGTCAAAGTCGAGACCGAAGGCAGAAGCCTCGTATTCGGTGATACAGTCGTCAGAGTCAGAGATGATTTTGCGTTAGCTATGCACATCGATACCGATGAAGGCAATGCAGCAGGCATCAAAGGTTCTGCTATGGGAGAAATAGTGAGATAATCACTATTTTTTTCTATGATCTATACATTAGAGAATAAAACGGCGGTCCTGAAGGTCGACACTCACGCCTGTGAGATCGCCAGTTTCAGAAGAAAAGACAAAGATTTCGAATACATGTGGAACGGTGATCCCAAGTATTGGGCAAACCGCAATCCTTTACTGTTCCCGCATGTCTCCGCACCTTCCACGAAAGTTCTGAATTTCAAGGGCGAAGACTACAAGGTCAACAACCACGGTTTCTGCCGCAAGAGCGAATTTGAGTTCGTGGAACAGAA
This sequence comes from Erysipelotrichaceae bacterium, assembly GCA_045540935.1. GTDB lineage: Bacteria > Bacillota_I > Bacilli_A > Erysipelotrichales > Erysipelotrichaceae > Colivicinus. The sequence goes on from JAZQIF010000196.1 coordinate 3,874, forward strand.
GGAAGACGAACTTCATTTCCGTCTTTGCGCAAACGAAGAGACTTTGAAAGAATATCCGTATCTGTTCGAACTTCATGTCCGCTATACGCTCAAAGAAAACGAAGTGAAGATCTCCTATGAAGTGATCAACAAGGAAGACGGCGATCTGTATTTCGGCTTCGGCCAGCATCCGGCTTTCATGTGCCCGATCGATCCGCAGAAACAGTTCTCCGACTACTGCATCCGTTTTGAATCGGAAGATGTGGAAAACAAGGTACTGCCTTTGAGCTATGAACTGTTTGAACAGTATCCGACCTATATCGTCAACGATCCGAAAAGCAGAGAATTTCTTCTGACAGACGGAGAAAACAGCGTACGCATGAAGGTCGATGAAAAGTATAAGATCTTCGCGGTCTGGACGCCGCATGCCCCATTCGTATGTCTGGAGCCCTGGGTCAATACTTTGAAGAAAGACGATATCGATACGCCGTTTGAAAAACGCGACGTCGTCTGTCTTGGAAAAGGCCAGACGTATCATATCGCCTACAGCTTCGCGATCGAGTAAAGCGGAAAGGAAGCATTTCACTTTCCAAAAACGAAACGCTCATGGATAATTGAAACAGGAGGAACATACTATGAAGATTATCAATACAGAAGAATTCAATGAACTGATCAAGAATGGTACAGTCGTCATCGATTTCTTTGCCGACTGGTGCGGACCTTGCAAGATGTTATCACCGGTCATCGAAGAAGTTTCCGGCGAGTATACTGATATAGAATTTGCGAAAGTCAATGTCGACGACAACATGGATCTGGCTGAAAAATTCGGCATCATGTCCATTCCGCAGGTCTATATGTTCAGAAACGGTGAAGTCGTCAATAAGTTCGGCGGCTACCGTGACATCGGCGGCGTCAGAGCCTTCATTGACGAGAACAAATAATCGATCTGAAAGAAAAAATGATCTGTATCCAAGTGATACAGATCATTTTTTTAAGTGCCGGCTGGCAAAGCATTCCGCTTCTTCCTTTGTCAGTTTGTTCATTTCTACAAGGCGTTCAAGCGTATCTATCACGACCTCGTTATATCCTTCTTTATATCCTTCTTTATATCCTTCAAGATAGTCTGTTCTTGCCTGATATTCAATGATCGTTCCGCCCATAACAGATTTCAGCTTTCCGACTATATTTTACCTCGCAGTGTATGCCTCGATGACCTTCTTTGTCATCTCGATCAGCGTATTGTATGCATAAGAAGTGATCTTTTCTTCTTTTGTTTCTTCGTTGAGAAACAGGATCAGTCGTTCGTTTTAAAAACATCGTCGTAGTGAGGTCATCTATTACATTATTTGTTTCAAAAAGGGCCGATACCTGCCCCGATCTGTAAAAATAATGTAATTTTATAAATATTTTTCTATTTACCATCAAAAAAAATGAAAATACCGTATAATGATTTTATTTGGAGGGCTTGACTATGGAAAAGTTAATTGAATTTAGAAATATCGTCAAAAGTTTCGATGGTCAAATGGTGTTGAAGGGGATCAACCTCGATATCTATGAAAATGAGTTCGTGACCCTTTTGGGACCATCTGGATGCGGTAAGACTACCCTTTTAAGGATCCTCGGCGGATTCTTGGAACAGGACGAAGGCTCTGTCGTATTTAATGGAGAAGAGATCTCTGATGTTCCCGCATACAAGCGCCCGATCAATACAGTGTTCCAGAAGTACGCACTGTTCCCGCATCTCAACGTTTATGAAAACGTAGCGTTCGGACTTCGTATCAAGAAGATGTCCAACGACCTGATCAAACCGAAAGTCGACAGGATGCTGGAACTGGTAGGTCTGGTCGGTTATCAGAAAAGAGATGTCACGATGCTTTCCGGCGGGCAGCAGCAAAGAGTTGCGATCGCCAGAGCGCTGGTCAATGAACCGGATGTGCTCTTGCTGGATGAACCGTTAAGTGCTTTGGACGCAAAACTGCGCAAAGAGATGCAGCAGGAACTCAAGCGCATCCAGCAGGAAGTCGGTATCACCTTCATCTTCGTCACCCATGACCAGGAAGAAGCTCTGACCATGTCGGATAAGATCGTCGTCATGAAAGACGGCAATATCGAACAGATCGGTACGCCGACCGAGATCTACAACGAGCCGGCCAACCGCTATGTCGCAAACTTCATCGGCCAGTCCAACATCATTGAAGGCATCATGAAGAAAGATTATCTGGTCAACTTCGATGACCATGACTTCGAATGTGTCGACTATGACTTCAAACCGAACGAACCGGTCGATGTCGTCATCCGTCCGGAAGATATCCAGATCAAGAAGAAGTCCAGAGGCAAGATGAACGGTCAGGTCATGTCCGTCTTATTCAAGGGCGTCCACTATGAGATCATCGTGGAGACCAAGCGCGGTGCTGCCAAGACCATCAAGCTGCATGTCATGGGCAATGAAGATGTCCACAACGAAGAGGCCAACGAAATGATGTCGGCTTCCGACTTCATGATGGACGTTGCCGATGTCCCGTCTCTGACCGATGCGGATCTGATCCTGTATGCCAATGCGCAGGCTTGGAAAGATGATGAGGAAGAGACCGAAGTTTCGATCGCTTCCGTCACCCACAATATCAAGAACGAACCGGGCCGTTATGAGATCACGTTCAAAACGGCAGCGAATACATCCATCAGCGTCGATGTCGATGTCGTCCTTCCGAAGTTCAATGAGGACAAGGAAGAGAAGATCGGTATCCAGGCGTTCGATGTCTATAAATCCATCGATGAGATCAAGGAATCCATGGCGATCTCTGTCGACCTGAAGAACTGGGCTGGTGCTTATGCCTGGGATCTGGAAACAGAGAATGAAGTCGAGATCGACGATGTCCGTTTCGATTTCGATCCGATGGAGATCGAAGAGGGCGTCTATGATGTGACATTCGTTACGGAAGGCCGTACCTACAAGATCCACACGACGGAACATCAGGAAGAGGGCGATATCGTATCGCTTGACTTCGATCCGGAAGATATCCATGTCATGGAAAAGAGTATAGGATAATGAAGAGCTTTCGAAGATTGGTGCATCCTTACCTGGTCTGGGCAGCCGCTTTGATCGTATTGCCGATGCTGATCATCGTGTTCTATGCGTTCTCGGAACAGGGTAATGTTGTCATCCCGGTCAGACTGACCTTAAACAATTTCGTTCGTTTCTTCTCCGACCCGATCTTCATCGAAGTATTGGGCCGTTCCCTGAAGCTGGCGCTGATCACCACACTCATCTGTATCCTGTTAGGTTATCCGGCGGCGTATTTCATCGCCAGGATGAAACCGGATTCCCAGTCCGTGATGGTGCTGATGGTGACACTGCCGCAGCTGATCAACATGCTGGTAAGGACCTATGCCTGGAGAGGAATCCTGTTGAATATCGATATCTCGCCGGAGATCAAGGTCTACATCGGCATGGTATATAACTTCTTACCGTATATGATCTTGCAGATCTATACGTCTTTATCAAAGATGGATCCATCGCTCGTCCCGGCAGCCAATGACCTGGGCTGCGATGACCGAATGGCTTTTCTGAAGGTGACCCTTCCTTTGTCGATCCCGGGCGTCATTTCCGGTATCACGCTGGTCTTCCTTCCGGCCGTATCGTCCTTCTTCATTCCGAAACTGCTGGGCGGCGGTTCCTATGTCTTGGTCGGTAACCTGATCGAAAACTACTTCGTCACGACCGGCGACTGGAACTTCGGCTCGGCGATCTCGCTGATCATGGCTCTGGTCATCCTGGTATCGATGTATTTCACCAGGAAGTTCGATTATGACAAGGAGGCCGTCTGATGAAGAAAAACAAGAAAAACAAGGCCATCTTCCAGAAAGTATATCTGGGACTCATCATGGCTTTCTTCTATCTGCCGATCGTTTACGTCGTGTTCTTCTCGTTCAATGCGTCAAGATCGCTGACCAACTTTACCGGCTTCTCATTGCAGTGGTATGAAAAGATGTTCCATACCAGGGCGATGATGGAATCGATCTATTACTCCGTTCTGATCGCTGTGATCGCTACTCTTGTCTCAACGGTCATCGGAACGATCGTTGCCATCGGTCTGTCCAAGTCGAGCCATCTGATCCGTCAGATCGTCACGCAGGTCAACAACCTGCCGATGCTCAATCCGGATATCGTCACGGCGATCGGACTGATGCTGTTATTCTCGACATTGAATATCCCGACGGGTTTCGGTACGCTGTTACTGGCCCATATCATCTTCTGTATCCCGTACGTGATGTTATCGGTCACTCCGAAATTGAGACAGCTCGATGAGAACCTGGCGGAAGCGGCACTGGATTTAGGCTGTACGCCGTTCCAGGCCTTATATAAAGTCATCATCCCTCAGATCAAAGAGGGTATCGTATCCGGGGCATTAGTTGCCTTTACGATGTCGTTCGATGATTTCGTGATCTCCTATTTTACGACAGGTCCGGGCATCAACAACATCTCCACTTATGTCTATGCAACGACGAAACGTATCAATCCGAGCGTCAATGCGCTTTCTACGCTGATCGTTCTTGCGATCACGATCGTATTAGTTTTCAGCAATGTTTTGCCGTTATTGAAATCAAGGAGGAAAAATAATGAAAAAACTGCTTAGTGTCGTATTGGCCTTACTTCTCTTGTGCGGCTGCTCCGGCGGCGGTAACAGCAATGGGGGAAGTGAAAAGGGCGGTGAGCTCTTCATCTTCTTACCGGGTGAATACATCTCCGATGATGTGATCAATTCTTTCGAAGAAGAGACCGGTATCAAACTGTCCATCACTACGTTCGATTCCAATGAGTCGATGTACACCAAGCTGCTCGGCGGTACGGTCTATGACATCATCATTCCTTCCGACTACATGATCGAAAGACTGATCGCAGAAGATATGGTCCAGCCTCTGGACAAATCCAAACTGCAGAACCTGGGCCTGCTCTATGACCAGGTCCTCAATATGGACTTCGATCCGAACAACGACTATTCCGTTCCTTATTTCTGGGGCAATGTCGGTATCTGCTATGACAAGACCCTGATCGATGAAGCCGATGTACAGTCACAGGGTTGGAACGTCTTAAGGAACACCAAATACAAAGGCATGATCTACATGTATGACTCCATCCGTGACGCATTCATGATGGCCGAAAAAGCATTAGGTTATTCCATGAATACCGACAAGGAAGAAGAACTCAATGCCGCTTACGAATGGCTGCTTGACATCGCGACCAACATGGATCCGGCTTATGTCACCGATGAAGCGATCGACGGTCTGGCAAACGGCGAAAAGGCAATGGGCATGATGTATTCCGGTGATGCAGCTTTGATCGCTCTGGATAACGAAAACATCGCGTTCTGGGCACCGACAGAAGGCACCAACTACTTCGTCGATGCGATGGTCATCCACAAGGATGCCAAGAACGTCGAGAATGCCTACAAGTTCATCGACTTTATCACGGATTATGATGCAGCCCTTGAAAACTCTATCTTCGTCGGTTACTCTTCTGCCAATGCGGAAGTTCTCAAGACCGTCGCGGAAGAAGACTATGCAGGCATCGATGCCTATATCCCGAGAAACAAGACCGCCAATGACGAAGTCTTCCACAACAACGAAGAAGTCTTAAAGACGATCTCCGAACTCTGGGTCAAGGTCAAGAACACAAAATAAGATGAAGCTGGTCGTACAAAGAGTTACTGAGGCCAGCTGCACCGTAGATAATCAGATCACAGGCAAGATCGGCCGGGGCTATATGGTCCTGGTCGGTCTTGGTCTTACGGACACAGAAGAAACTGCGGAAAAGATGGCAGTGAAATTAAGCAAGCTGCGCATCTTTGAAGATGAAAACGGCAAGATCAACCGTTCCATCTATGACGTAGACGGCAAGATCTTATCCATCTCACAGTTCACGCTGTATGCCGATGCGAAAAAAGGCAACCGTCCGAGTTTCACCGATGCGTTAGGCGGCGACAAGGCAAAAGAACTTTACCTGTATTTCAATGATTGCCTGCGAAGACTCTCACTGGAGGTTCAGGAAGGCATTTTCGGCGCCGACATGAAGATCGCTTTGGTGAACGACGGACCAGTCACGATCATCCTTGACAGCGAGGTATTATGGTAGAAAATTACGGTTTATATGACATCGTTCAGATGAAGAAAGACCATCCCTGCCGCAAGTCTCATTACTGGAAGATCATCCGTATGGGTGTCGACATCAAGATCAAGTGTGAGGGCTGCGGTGCCATCGTCATGATGGAAAGGCCGGAATTTGAACGCAAATGTAAGAAGATCATAGAAAAGGCGGCACCATCCGATGATTAAGGCCGTCATTTTTGATTTTGACGGCACCTTGTCCAACCGCAAGAAAAATGCCTATCAGACCTATGATGCCTATTTCGCAGATTACTTCAAAGATCTGTCTGAGATCGAATACGAAGCACTCTTACAGGACATGATGTTCTATGACGCCGACGGTACTCTCGATATGGAAACAAGGATGATCCCGTTTCTGAAAAAATATGGCAAAGACCTGCCGGAAGACTTCACGCAAGTCTTTTCAAAGTTCTATACCGCCCATATGTACATGCGCACGGAACTTAAAGAAGAGGCCCTTGAAGTCATAAGGAAACTGAAAGAAAACTATAAGATCGCGATCCTTTCCAACGGCGATCCTTTCTCCCAGCATCATAAGATCGATCACGTGCAGATCGAACCGTATTTCGATGAGGTGATGGTCTCCGGAGATATCGGCATCCACAAACCCGACCCCGGGATTTTCGATCTGATGGCACGAAAGCTCGGACTTAAAAACGAGGAATGTCTGATGGTCGGCGATGTCTTTTCCACCGACATTCTCGGTGCTTGCAAGGCAGGCATGACGGCGGTGTGGATGTGCACGGACTTTGAACGACCGGCACAGCACTATAAGGGTCACCGCATCAAAGATCTCAGAGAAGTCTTCGACATATTGGATGAGCTCAATCAGACGGCGTAAGCTGTCTTTTTTTTGTACCGAAAGTACAATTTAATTAGGTACCTTGACAATATTTAGAAATATGTATATCATGGCATCGTAAGGTAGTTAGGTACCTAAAGAAAGGAGTATGAGATATGAGAATGCATTTTGATGAAATGGATAGATCGTTTGAAAGGGGAAGAGGTCATTGCCATCCGGAAGGAAGATGTCACAGACATGAAGGCATGAGACGTCCGCCGATGGATTTTGAAAGAGACCGTGAGGATCTTGAAGGCATGTATATGGCCTGTGCCAGGATGCTCAGACACGAGAAAAGAGGACACTTCGGTTCCGCCCAGGATCACATCCTTGTCTTATTGAAAGAGAACGGCGGCACGATGTCCCAGAAAGCCATCCAGCAATTGATGGGTGTCAGACCCGGTTCGATCTCGGAGGTCTTATCCAAGATGGAAGAAAAAGGCCTCATCGAAAGAAGCAGGGATGAGGAAGACAGAAGAGCTTCTCTGATCTGTCTGAAGGAAGAAAACGTGAAGATCGAAAAGAAGGACTTCTTTGCGGTATTGACCGATGAGGAAAAACAGATCATGAAAGATCTGCTCAACAAAGTCATCGATTCAAAGCTGCCGAAAGAAACGGTCTAGGAAATATGCAGGGAAACCTGCATATTTTTATGTTAAGATTTTGGCATGAATATACTCATCAGCAATGACGACGGCATCGATTTCAAGGGATTAAGGACACTTTGCGAAGTGTTCTCTGAGATCGGTACAGTCTATGTTGTCGCTCCGGAAGGAGAACGCAGTTCCAACTCCCACCATCTGACCATCAAGGGAAGAGTGCGCTATGAACAAAGGGATGTCCCATACGCTCAGAAGGCCTATGCCGTATGGGGGACACCGGCGGATTGCGTGCATATGGCGATGCACTATTTCTTCAAGGAGAAGTTCGATCTGGTCGTTTCCGGCATCAACAAGGGTGCCAATGTATCGACCGACATCATCTATTCCGGTACGATCGCCGCCGCCAGGGAAGCTTTCATCAATCATGTGCCGGCAATGGCCTTGTCTTTGGACAGTTTTACAAGCGACGATTATCGGACTGCGGCAAAGTGGGGAAGAAAGATCGCCTTGAAATATCTGAAGGCGAAAGACAATACGGAATATTTCCTCAACGTCAATGTGCCATGCCTCAGTGAAGAGAAGATCAAAGGGATACGGATCTGCGATCATGTCGGAGAGCTTGTGTACAACGATATCTATTCCCATGTGAAAGAAGATGGAAAAGACTATATCGCGATCGGTGCATCGAGCATCGTCTACAAGGGCGATGAAGAAGATGAAAGGATCGATGTCATCTCTCTGGCTCAGGGATATGTGACGATCTCGCCTTTGGGAAACGATCATATCTACGATGATTATGTGAATGACGTAAAAGAAGTCTTCGATATGTGAAAAAAATGCGATAAAATAAGGCTTTTTTGATAAAAAAAGATTGAAATGACCGCCGTCTTGGTGTATTATTATTAGGCATCGATATACCATAGACAGTAACGGGGCTATCCCTTAATCATGTTACCGAGGTTGATCAGAAGATGATTTTTAACCTGTGTCTATGTGATACAGGTTTTCTTTTTATGAGTATATGGGTGTTAGAAAGAGGAAATATGAATCAAGCTGTATTAAGTAACAAGCAGGCTTTAGTCACTGAGATCTCCGACAAGATCAAAGGTTCTCAGTCCACTGTTGTCTGTGAGTACCGCGGTCTTAGCGTTGCCGAAGTTACTGAACTCAGACGCAGCCTCCGTTCCGAAGGCGTTGACTTCAAAGTCTACAAGAACACGATGGTCGAAAGAGCATGTGATGATTGTGGTTTCGAAGATCTCAAAGACGCTTTGTCCGGTCCGAATGCGTTCGCGTTCTCAGAAGATGCAACTGCACCGGCCAGAGTTTTAGCTAAGTTCGCGAAGAAACACAAAGCTCTTGTACTTAAGAAAGGTATCGTTGAAGGCAAAGTCGTCGATGAAGCTACGATCAAGGAACTGTCCTTACTGCCTAACCGTGACGGTATGTTATCTATGTTACTGAGCTGTCTGCAGTCACCTGTAAGCTCATTTGCGAGAGTCGTCAAGGCTGTTGCGGATGCCAAGGAGGCTGGAGCTCCTGCACCTGTTGCAGAGGAAGCTGCCCCGGCAGCAGAAGCAGCACCTGTCGAAGAAGCTGCTGCGTAATCTACGTATTGTAATCAATTAGAAGAAAAAAGGAGAAAAATTTACAATGGCAAAATTATCACATGATGATATCCTGGCTTTCTTAGAAGAAGCTAGCATCTTAGAACTGAACGACTTAGTAAAAGCTATCGAAGAAAAATTCGGCGTTACTGCTGCTGCTCCGGTCGCTGTTGCAGCTGCACCTGCAGAAGAAGCACCTCAGGGTCCGACTTCCGTTTCTGTTATCTTAACTAACTTTGGTGAAGCAAAGACTGCTGTTATCAAGGTCGTCAAGGCTATCACTGGTTTAGGCTTAGTCGAAGCTAAAGGCTTAGTTGACAAGTGCCCGAGCCCGATCAAGGAAAACATCAGCCCGGAAGAAGCTGAAGATATCAAGAAGCAGTTAATGGATGCAGGAGCTTCCGTCGACATCAAATAATTATTGAGTGATGAACCATTATTATACGGATAATAGCGATCTGGATTCCGATCGAAAGGAATTCACCTATTATTTCGGTAATGAGGTTTTCCGTTTCACTACCGATATCGGTGTGTTCTCCAAGAACAATGTCGATTACGGCAGTTATATCTTGATTCGAAGCATCGTTGATAAGGACCTGGGTGCTACATTGCTGGACTTAGGTTCAGGCTACGGTCCGATCGGGATCATCCTCAAACGCTTCCATCCGGATACGGATGTGGAGATGGTCGAGGTGAATTCGCGGGCTGTGGAGCTGTCAAGGCTCAACGGTGTCAATAACAAGACGGATATTAAAGTTCATCTGTGCGATGATATCACGGCTTTGTCCCACAAGTTCGATACGATCACTTTGAACCCGCCCATACGAGCGGGCAAAGCTGTCATATACGGACTGTATGAAAAGTCGAAGATCATGCTCAATGAAGGGGGTCATCTGTATATCGTGATCCGCAAAGCTCAGGGAGCAAAGTCATCCATAGTAAAACTTGAAACACTGTTTGCAAGTGTCAGGATCATTGAAAGAGACAGCGGTTATTATGTCCTGGATTGTTCTGACTGAGCAAAGCTGATAATTATTTGAAAGGACGGCGCAAATGACACAAACATACAGAATCGTTGAATCGGGTAAGCATTCTGCTCGCCGTGACTATTCAAAGGTTTCCGGCAATCTTGAATTGCCAAACCTAGTAGAGGTACAAACTGATTCCTTCAAATGGTTTACCAAAGAAGGTATCAAAGAAGTATTCGATGATATCTACCCGATCCAGAACTATAGCGGAAATATCCGCTTGAAATTGCTGAATTTTGAATTCGGTGAGCCGAAGTATTCGGTCGCCGAGACAAAATATCGTGAGGAAGATTATCGTGCGCCATTAAAAGCCAACATGGAGTTGGAGATCATTGATGAAGATACAGGTGAGGTCATCACCAGAAAGGAAGAAGTCTTCTTGGGCGACTTCCCAATGATGACGCCTACCGGCACTTTCATCATCAATGGAGCTGAGCGTGTCATCGTTTCCCAGATCGTCAGATCTCCGGGTGCGTATTTCGATACACAGATGGATGATAAGACGGGAAAGGAAGCATTCAGCGGCGAACTGATTCCGTCACGTGGTACGTGGCTGGAATTTCTGACTGATGATAAGAAGAATGCTTTAGGCCGTATCATGAACATGTCGGTCGACAGAAAGCGTAAGATCTTATCGACTATCTTATTAAAATGTATCGGCTTCTCTCTCAATCTTGAAAGAGGCGAGGACGGATTCGATCTCGAAAAGGTCAAGACGTTCTTGAAGGCCATGGGCTTAGAGGTTTACGAAGATCTGATCAATCAGAACGATGATCGTGAATTCCTCAATATTTATGAAGCGATCTACACTTCTTTCTTAGGTGCTTACGAAGAGATCACCAACACTCTTCAGGCCGACAAGACCAAGACGATGGACGCCGCCCTTCTGGAAATGCACAAGAACCAGAAGCAGGATGAAGTCCCGACTGTCGAAGGTGCTGCCAACCTGATGAATGCGAAGTTCTTCGACCAGAAGAAGTATGATCTCACGGCTGCCGGAAGATACAAACTGGGTAAAAAGCTCAGCGTCATCGACCGTATCGAACACCATGTACTGGCACAAGACCTCTACAAGGCGGACGGCAGCATCCTTTATGCGGCCGGAACGAAGATCGAAAAGGCAGAAAGAAATGTCCTGAGACAGGAATTAGTCAAGGGTTCCCACATGGAAGCCTTCCCGTTCAGACACATCTTCTCCCACCCGACGATCGTCGAAGTCGAAACAGGCAATGTCCTTGCCCTGATCGGCCGTGTACTTGCTAATGACATCGATCTGAAAGACAGGACTTATTTCATGGGTACTGTCCTGACAAAGAAAGATGTCGAAACGATCGCAAAAGAGATCTCCAAGGTCAGGATCTATTCCGGCATCATTGCGAAGGAAGTCGAACTCACTTCTGAAAACTTCAATGCCGTCATGGATTATGGCCAGAGGATGTTCGTCTTGGGCAGACTTACGGATAAGAACAATGAAGACATCATGGTCGAAGATGAGCAGGCTATGCCTTACTATCTGCCGGATCATGATTCCTACATGCTGATGTCCGATAAGGAAGACGCGATCAGAAGCAGGATCGCCGGCGGCGAAAAGATCTCCGCATGGCTCGTCGGTACGGCTTGTCAGGTCGTCAATATCTGCAATCCTTCGGATGAGACCAGCAAGATCCGTCTGATCGGTATCGATCCGCTCAACGACAAGAAGTGCATCACGATGTCAGACATGCTGGCATTCTACAACTACATGTTCACGCTGCTCGACAGCGTCGGTTCTACCGATGATATCGATATGCTGGGCAACCGTAGGATCAGAACGGTCGGTGAACTGATACAGAATCAGTTCCGTATCGGTCTGTCGAGAATGGAAAAAGCGGTCAAGGAAAAGATGTCCATTACGGAAGTCGAAAATGCGACTCCGAAGACTCTGACCAACAACCGTCCGCTGTCAGGTGCGATCCGGGAGTTCTTCTCCTCTTCGCAGCTGTCCCAGTTCATGGACCAGCAGAATCCTCTGGCTGAGCTGACCAACAAGCGCCGTATCTCTGCGTTAGGCCCGGGCGGTCTGACAAGAGAAAGAGCGGGCTTCGAAGTCCGTGATGTCCACAACTCACACTACGGCAGGATCTGTCCGATCGAGACCCCGGAAGGTCAGAACATCGGTCTGATCTCCTACCTTACGACATATGCCAAGATCAACGAGTACGGCTTCATTCAGACGCCTTACCGCAAGGTCTTAGAAAACGGCGATGTCACAGAAGACTACATTTATCTGTCCGCAGATGATGAGAACGACTACATCATCGCACAGGCCAACGAAGTCGTCGGCGGCAAGCTGATCAACGATCAGGTCGTTGCCAGAAAAGCCGGTGAAACCGTATTGGTCAATAAGTCCGTCGTTGAACTGGCAGACGTTTCCCCGAAGCAGATCGTTTCTGTCGCTGCTGCATGTATCCCGTTCTTAGAGAACGATGATGCTTCCCGTGCCTTAATGGGCGCCAACATGCAAAGACAGGCGGTTCCGCTTTTAAGGCCGCATGCTCCATACGTCGGAACAGGTATTGAACCGAAGATCGCGAAAGACTCCGGTACAGGCCTGATCTGCAACGATGAGGGTACGGTCACTTATGTTGATGCCAACCGCATCGTCGTCACCTCCAAGGACGGCGTTGAACACGAATACAAACTCGAGAAGTTTGCCCGTTCCAATGCCGGTACCTGCATCAACCATCGTCCGATCGT
>JAZQIF010000197.1:0-12622 GCA_045540935.1 Erysipelotrichaceae bacterium
CGGGTTGGTGACCGGGGTGATGCCGCAGATCACACCGACCGGTTCGGCGATCTCGGTGATGCCGGTGACCGGATCATCGGATATGATGCCGACACTTTTCAAATGACGCATATTGTTGACCACATATTCGCAGGCAAACAGGTTCTTGGTCGCCTTGTCTTCAAAGACGCCGCGCTTTGTCTCATCGACAGCTTTTTTGGCTAAGACACCGTGATTGTCGTGTCCGGCGACCGAACATTTGGCGACGATGTAGTCGATCTTTTCCTGGTCGAAGGTTGCGAAATCATCGGGTGCTTTTAAGGCGTTCTCGACGAGCGCATTGACTTCTTGAGTTACTGGGTTGGTTTTTTCTTTTTCTGCCATATCGATACCTCTGTATTCATTACATCTATTATATGTTAATTATTTCACAAATAAGAAGATATGCTTCGTATTGTTACAGTTTCTTACAAAATGTCTTGCGATAAAACAAAACACCGCTTGTAAGGTTAAGACGGTGCTTTGTTTTCATATTCAGAAAAGGGGAAAGGTTTTATACCTTTATTCTTTGTTCTTGTCGACAAGATCTGTCGGGATGGTCGGTGTGCCCTGTCCGTAGAACTTGAAGACATCGACCATGGTCTGGATCTGTTCGTCGGTCATTTCATTGGTCTTGCCATCCGGGCAGCATGCTCGGGCAGCCAGATAGCCCTTGGCTGTTTCTTCGAGATAGACTGCCGAATATAAGGCATCCTTGAGTGTCGGACCAATGGTCATGACACCGTGGTTGGATAAGATGACGGCACGGGCGTTGCCGGCGTTGTTGACGACATCGATGCCCATATCGACGGAACCCGCATTGGAGTATGGCGTGATCGGGACGTTGCCGCAGCAGGCGTTGGCCATGCCGGTGTAGCAGACTCTGAATTCTTTCATGCCCGGGATCAGGGAGAGTGCCGTCGCATACGGCTGATGCGTATGGATGACGCCGTTGATGTGCGGCATGTGCTTTAAGATGTAGAGGATCGCCGGCGTATCGGAAGAAGGTTTCTTGTCGCCTTCGATGATGTTGCCTTCGATGTCGCAGACGATGACATCATCTTCGACCATCTTTTCATACATCATGCCGGAAGGCGTGATCAGTACTTCGCCGGTCGGCATACGGATGGCGAGGTTGCCGCAGGTCAAAGAGACCAATTCGTATCTGTCCATCAGGATGCCGTATTCAATGATCTGTCGTTTTTCTTTTTCGAACATATGAAACTCCTTAGACCTCCAGGAAGTCGACGAAACGGACTTCTTCGAGATCTTCTTTCTTGATATTCAGTTCTTTTCCGGTCAAAGTTTCGACGGCTTTGACCAGGTTCATGGCATTGATGCCGTATTTTTCCATCAGGTACATCTTGGATGCGCCATGGGCGTAGCCCTTGAGACCGATCTTGATGAGCTTCTTGCCTAAGCCGTGTTCAGCGATCATGTCTGCTGTAGCGGAGCCTAAGCCGCCGATATCGAGATGGTTCTCGATCGTGATGACGCCGTATTTCGCACGCTCGATCGCTTCGACGATCGTCGGATCGGTGAATGGTTTGAGTGTCGTGACATGCATATGTCCGACGGAGATGCCTCTTTCCTTTAAGACGGCTGTCGCACGCATCGCTTCTTCCGTACAGATGGAGGAAGAAAGGATCAGGACATCGTCGCCTTTCGATAATTCTCTGGCTCTGTTGAACACGGTCGGTTCATTGGCCGGGAACAGACGAGGAACTTCCTTACGGAGCTGTCTGATGTAGACCGGACCGTTGTAGTTGTAAGCCATGTCTAAGACATAGTCGATATCGGTCGCATCGCCGACATCGAATATCGCCATATTCGGAACGGAACGCATGACGGCTACGTCGTTGATGGACTGGTGGGAAACACCGCCCGGTGTCGTGATGCCCGGAACGAAACCGACGAATACGACCGGCAGGTTCGGGTAGGCAACAGACATCTCGACCTGGTCGAGGACTCTTCTGTATTCGAATACTGCGAAGGTGTGGATGAACGGACGGTAGCCTTCTCTTGCAAGACCGGCTGCCCAGGAGACCATGTTCTGCTCGGCGATACCCATCGTGAAGTAGCGGTCAGGATAATCTGCTCTGAACTTCTTGACTTCGCAGGACGTACCTAAGTCCGCAGATAAGACGACGACTTCCGGATGTTCCTTGGCAAGACGGAGGATATTTTTCTCGTGTGTATTGACTTCGATTTTCATTTTTTCTTCTCCTTCTTACATCGCATCGTAGATCTTCTGGAATTCTTCTCTCTCGTCCTTGCCGATCCTTACGAAGTGTAAGAACGGCCAGCGCTTCTCAAGAGGCGGGATGCCGGTCGTACCGCGGGTCCTGCCGATGACGATGAGCGGTTTGCCTTCGTGCGGAGTCTTGAATGCGTTGCAGAATTCATCGATATCATGGCCATTGACTTCGACCGCTTCAGCACCGAAGGATCTGAAACGTGTGAGTAACGGTTCAAGTGTCATCTGATTTTCGATCTGACCTTCGACCTGCTGGTCGTTGGCGTCGATGACGATGATCAGGTTATCCAATTTATAATGGGAAGCTGCCTGGATGCATTCCCAGGTCTGACCTTCTGCCAATTCGCCGTCGCCCAACATGACGAAGCAGTTTCCACTGTCGCCTCTTCTCTTTCTGGCGTGGGCGGTTCCGGCAGCGATAGAGATCGTCTGACCTAAAGATCCGGCCGTATTTTCAAAGCCGGGAGAATGTTCGGCACCGATCATTTCCATGTTCCAGCCGTCGACATTGAACTTGTCCATGCAGTCCGGAGAGATCCTGCCGGTCGCAGCCAAGGCACAGTAGATAACGGATGCGTAGTGGCAGCAGGAAACAAAGAATCTGTCTTTGTCAGGTGCCGGTGCACCGTTGTACATCATGCCTTTCGGATAGTTCATGTTGTCCGGTCCCGGTACGCCCGGGAATGGGATCGGTTCCCAAAGTCCTTCGGACGGGCCAAGGTTCATGACGTTGGTGTAAAGTGATGCGACGATTTCCGCAGAAGAACAGGCTTGCGCGAGGTAGCATCCGCCGGTCCTCAGGGCGATCCCTAAGATCTGTTTGCGGATGGAATTGGCGATTGCCTGGACTTCTTCTTTGGAGTAGACTTTTTTATCCATCGAAACCTCCTTTTATATTGATGAAAATAAATAAAAATATCTTTAATTTCATTATTGTGAAATGATGAACAAATGTCAACATGGCTTTTACATAAGTAAAAAGAAAAGGCTTTCATTTTTATTGACATGATAAAAATATTGTTCCTATAATTAATTAAGAGCGAAATTTCACAATCATGAAATAATGTAAGAGGAAAAGTGTATGAAAGCTGTTGTCAAAACTGAAGCCGGATTGGACCATATGGTCTATATGGATATCCCGGAACCGGAAGCGACCGGGGACCTGGTCAAGATCAAGATCGCCTATTCGGGCATCTGCGGTACGGACTTACATGCCTTCAAGGGCAATTACGGTTCGACGAAACCGCCGGTCGTTCTGGGACATGAGTTCTCCGGTGTCGTCGTCGATGTCGGACCGGAAGTGAAGAAGATCAAGATCGGTGACCGCGTCACTTCGGAAACGACTTTCAAGACCTGCGGTGTCTGCCCGATGTGCAAGTCCAAGGACTACAACCTCTGCGGCAACCGTCAGGGTCTGGGTACGCAGATCAACGGCTCGATGGCGGAATATCTGGTATCCAGAGAAGAATCCGTCCATGTACTGCCGGACAATGTTTCATTATTGAGCGCATCCTTAACGGAGCCTTTGGCTTGCGGTGTACATTCCGTCATTGAAAAAGGCCAGGTGCAGCCGGGTGATGTGTGTGTGGTATTCGGTGCCGGTGCGATCGGCCAGATGGTATCCCAGGTCGCCAAATCCCAAGGTGCGACCGTCATCGTTGCCGGTCTGCCGCAGGATGCGGAACGCTTCAAACTGGCTTTAGCTGCCGGCGCGGACCGCTGTGTCGATCAGATGGCCGAAGACCTCAAAGCTGTCGTCATGGAGATGACCGACAATGTCGGTGCGGATAAATGTTTCGAATGTTCCGGTGCGGTCCCTGCTTTGAATAAAGCGCTCGAGATCGTAAGGAGAAAAGGAACGGTCGTACAGATGGGTGTCTTCAACAACACCCATGAGACGATCTGGACGGACCTGATCTTACACAGAGAGATCGTCTATGTCGGTTCCCGTTCGCAGAAGCCTTCTTCCTGGGTCAAAGCATTGGAACTCATGGAAAACGGCACCGTCGTTCCGGAGAAGATCGCGACCTTCTTGACACCGTTGGAGAACTGGCGTGAAGGTTTCGATAAGATGATGGCCGGCGAAGTAACGAAGGGCATCATCGTACTCGACGATACACTCGAATAAAAAAAAGAAGTGAGTTCTCACTTCTTCGCTAATTCCAGAAGCCTCAAAGCCAGTGGTTCATCGACGATCAGTATGTCGGCGTAGCCGCCGTTGAGTACGGCCAGTGTAGGTTTCGCCTTATCGGCTGTCGCATTTAAGACGATGGATAAGGGAACTTCCTTCACGATATCGAGCGGTGTCGAGATCTGATAGATGTCTTCTACTTCGATGTAGCTGCCGTCGATCCCGATGAACCAGCCCATGAAGGAAGCGACTGCTCCGTTCTGTTTGAAGCGGTCGAGCTTATAGGATTCAAAGAATCCGGACTGTAAGATCGAGTTCTTCGGATCATCGAAGGATCCCACGCCGTTGATGGCGACATCGACCTTGCAGGCATTGGCCAGAGAATTGGAGATCATCGGTTCATTGACCAGGTAGTTGTAGACTTCCTTGCCCTTGACGAATAACGGGGTATTGATCGAAGAATAGGTGCCGTGCAGCTTGGCTGCCAGACGCTGAGCGATGGCGAAGGAATCGATATAGGGATTTCCCATCGTCATACAGCCGACCATCTGGGCGACATTGATGCCGGTAAGTCCGGTGTCCTCGATCGCATCGACGACGGCGTTGACGCCTCTGCCCCAGGAAAGGCCGACGGTCATTCCCGGCTGCAGGTAGGAAGATAAGACAGCAGCAGCTGCTTTGCCGCAGAGATCGATGGATTTGTCGAAATCGTAAGCGGCGCTTACGACGATCGCATCGCGCAGGTTGAACGCCTTGCGCAGACGGTTGGAGAGTTTGGGGTTCTTATGAAGCGAAGTTTCGATGATGATCTTCACGATGCCCTGCTTCTTGGCTTCTTCGATGAGCCTGGAAACGGTGGGTCTTGAAGCATCGATGATCGAGCCGATCTCCTGCTGAGAGAGGCCGCGTTCATAGTAAAGTTCGGCAACATATTCTAATAAATTATCATTCTTGTTCATAGCAACTTCATTATAGCTGAAAAAAAGGAGTATATCATGGTATCTCAGGAATTCACAGTCAAAAATCCGACCGGCATTCACGCCAGACCTGCGACGATGCTGGTGCAGCTTTGCAACAAGCTGCCTGATCAGGTGATGATCACTACCGAGAAGGGAAAACAGGTCAATCCCAAGAACATCCTCTCCGTTTTGATGGGCGGCATGTCCAAGGGTCTGAAGATCACCGTCGAGGTCACGGGTGAAAGCGAAGAGGAATCCCTGAAGCAGGTCATGGAACTCCTTGAGAGCTTCACGGAATAGGAGGATTCATGGAACAGGCGATCCACAGAGAGCTGATCATGTATGGCGTTGACGCAAAGGATTACGAAGATGCCATCCGTCAGGTCGGCCAGCTGTTTTTGAAAAACGGCTATGTCAAAGATACCTATATCGATGCTGTCGTAGAAAGAGAAAAGGTCTTTGCGACAGGTCTGGAGCTGGAAGGCATCTCTATCGCGATGCCTCATACCGACATCATCCATGTCAACAAGCCGGGTGTCACCGTTGCCAAACTGGCCCATCCGGTGGAATTTGAGCACATGGGTGAGCCGGGCAGAAAAGTGAATGCGGAGATGCTGTTCATGATGGCGATCACCAATCCGGAAGATCAGATCGGCACCATCATGAAGGTCCTGGGAGTCTTTCAGAACAGTGAGGCTCTTGAGGCATTCAAAGCGGCAGGCAGTGAAGAAGAATTATATGAAGCTGCCGCAAAATATATCGGTTAGTACCTTGATCCCAAGGCATTAATACATCATAAAGGAGGTCAATTTTATGAAAACTTGTACTGTTGTAACTGTATGCGGTTCAGGCGTCGTCACATCTTCCATGATCGCTCTTAAGATCAAGGACCAGCTGAGAGATAAGGGCTGGAATGCAACGATGTATGAAGCAAGCCCGGTATCTTTGAGCTCTGTTATTACAGGCAAGGACATCGATGTCATCGTCTGCGCATCTCCTGTCACCGAAGATTTCGGCATTCCGAAAGTAAAGGGAATGGGCATGGTCACAGGCATGGGCGAAGAGAAGGTCATCAACCAGATCATCGAAGTCCTGGAAGAAAAGTACAAATAATCCGTTCTTAATTCTTGTTGTTTACCAAAATCATTTATTAAGCATATCATTCTGAAATTTTGAAATTAGAGGGGGAAATATTTTGGAAGCTTTTTTAAATGCGTTATCTAACGTTTTTAGTGCTTTCGGTTCCGGTATCATCATTCCGGTCATCCTGTTCGTCCTTTCCAAGGCAATGGGTGTCGAGACTAAGAAAGCATTCAACTCTGCATTACTGTGTGGTGTTGGTTTAACAGGTTTCAACCTTGTCATCAACTCCTACTCCGGCGTCATCGCTCCGATCGTACAGTCCATGGTCGACAATACCGGCGTTCAGCTGTCCACTCTGGATACTGGCTGGCAGTCAACTTCGATCATCGCTTACTCCACGACTGTTGGTGTCTTATTCATCGGTGTTGCGATCGCTTTACAGTTATTACTGTTCTTCACGGGCTATACCGATGTCTTCATGGCATCCGACCTGTGGAACAACTATTCTTTCATGGTCTGGGGTTCCATGTTATATGCCCTGACCAAGAACATGCTGCTGGCTATGGCTTTGATGGTCGTTCAGCTGTTCTACATCCTGTTATTCTCTGAAATGTGCGCTGTCAGATGGGGCACTTACTACGAGTATGACGGATGCTGTATGACAGCTCCTCACCACCTTGAGGCATTCCCGTTCGCAGTTCTGATGGACTGGGTCTTAACGAAGATCGGTTTCAATAAGATCAAGATCAATGCTTCTGCATTACAGAAGAAACTGGGTCTGCTCGGTGAACCAATGATGATCGGCTTGTTCGTCGGTCTTCTGATCGGTATCATCGGCGAAGCTCCGTTCCTCTTCGGTGAGAACGCTATGAATGCCTGGGGTACTGCTTTAGGTGCAGCGATCAACACTGCTGCTATCATGGCTGTCTTCCCTAAGGTCGCTGCGATCTTTGCTTCTGCATTCACTTCAATGTCAGATGCTTACAAGTCAAGAGCTGCTGCTTCCGCAAAGAACAGAAGATGGTTCCTGTCCGTCAACGACGCCTGCGGTTATGGTGAGACCAACACACTGGTTACCGGTGTCCTGCTGATCCCTATCATGCTGGCTCTGTCCTTCATCTTACCGGGCAACACTGTCCTGCCGATGGCTGACCTTTGCGCACTTCCTTACATGGTCGAAGTCTTCGTATGTATCTCCAACGGTAACATCGCGAAGTCCATGGTCATGGGTGCTCTGTGGTTCTCGATCGGTATGATCATGTTCTCTCAGCTGTCTCCGACCTTCACGCAGGTTGCAGTCGAAGCTGGATTCCAGCTCCCGCAGGCAGGTGTCTATATCTGCTCATTCGGTATCGTCTGCCATCCGCTGATCTGCGGTCTGTTCTACATCTTCTACTCACAGAACATCATCCTGATCGTCATCACGATCGCTCTGTACTGCGCAGCTTACTTCTGGTTCAGAAAGAACAAACAGAAAGTCTACGACTATCTCGAGAACAACGCTGCAGCTTACCAGGCATAGCATTTGAAAATAATGCTGCTGCCTGCCAGGCATAGCATTCACTTTTACAGGTAAACACAAGAGTGATATAGGGCTATTGCTATGAAAATAGCAGTAGCCCTTTCATTAGAGGAAAACATAT
Organism: Erysipelotrichaceae bacterium; assembly: GCA_045540935.1. Classification (GTDB taxonomy): domain Bacteria; phylum Bacillota_I; class Bacilli_A; order Erysipelotrichales; family Erysipelotrichaceae; genus Colivicinus. The sequence goes on from JAZQIF010000197.1 coordinate 8,092, forward strand.
GCTCGATCAACTGATTCAAAAACCACAGAACATCCTCATCATCAACGACGTCAATGTCGACATCGAAGTGATGAAAGAAGCCATTCACAGAACGAAGATCAACGTCGGACGGATCGATACTCTGACATTTGGTCCGACAGACAAAAGCGAATTCGCATCTTTTCAGCTCGATCTGGAACGTCACGGTCCGGAGGGGATCGAGATCCCTGAAAAGGCATATGAACTGATCAAAGATGCGGATGTACTGTTCATTCATTTCTGCCCGGTATCAAAGAAACTCATCGAAGCGGCAGAACATCTCAAACTGATCATGACAAACCGCGGCGGTGTGGAACATATCAACGTGAGAGCCGCTGCTTCAAAAAATATCCCGGTCGTCAACTGTATCCGCAACGCCGATGCCGTTGCCGAATTTGCGATCGGCATGATGATAGATCTGACAAGAGACATCACACTGTCCCACAACTATATGCATAAGGGCATCTGGACAAGAGACTACTACAACGCCTCCTACCAGAAGACCCTGGGCAATTCCAAAGTCGGGCTGATCGGCTTAGGCAATATCGGCTGCAATCTTGCCGGCAAACTGCTCGGCATGGGTGTGGAAGTGATCGCCTATGACAAGTTCGCCACAAAGGAAGATCTGGAAAAGAAGGGTCTGGGAGCGGTCGAACTCACGGAAGATGAAGATCATCTTCTTGCCAACAGCGACATCGTTTCCCTGCATCTCAGACTGGTGCCGGAGACCGAGAACTATTTCACGATGAAGCAGTTCAGAAAGATGAAGAAGGAAGCCTACTTCCTCAATACCGCCAGAGGCGGCATATTGAATTACGATGACCTGAGACAAGCGCTGAAGGAAGGTCTGATCGCCGGCGCGGCACTCGATGTTTTTGATGCCGAACCGATCAAAGAAGATGATCCTCTGCTTGAGATGGAAAATGTCCTGGTGGCATCCCATCTGGCCGGATCGACAGTAGACTCCATCGCTCTGTCGCCATATAAACTTGCCAAAGACGTCAACGAGATCCTGGAAAAAGGCATCACCGACAGGATCGTCAACTATAGAAATATCGATATCGAATAAGGGGGAGAACAATGTTATTAAGAGAAGAAAGAGAAGAGATCGTAAAGTACGGTAAGATCATGGTCGACCGTCATCTGACAGTCGGTACCTTCGGCAACATTTCTGTCTACAACAGAGAGCTGGATCTTTTCGCCATCACACCTTCCGGTTTTGACTACTACAAGACTTCACCGGAAGACTGCGTCATCTTAAGACCGGACGGCACGATCGTGGAAGGCGACAGAAAACCTTCCAGCGAAGTCGACATGCACAGGATCTTCTATCAGAGGAAAAACAACATCAATGCCGTCGTCCATACCCACTCGGTCTATGCCACGACTTTATCCTGCCTTGGCTGGAAAGTGCCGCAGTTACACTATCTGGTCGCTTATTCCGGAAACGAAGTTCCGTATATCCCTTACGTACAGTTTGGCACCTATGAACTGGCGGAAGCCTGCTACGATGCGATGGGCGATAACCGCGCCTGCATCTTAGGAAATCATGGCCTTCTTTCCACAGGCAAATCCCTGTCTTATGCGATGGACGTTGCCGAACAGATCGAATTCTGCTGCCAGTTATACTACAACTGCCGCATGACCGGACAGGAACCGATCTTGCTGACGGATGAACAGATGAAAGTCGTCCTGCACGGTTTTGGAGACTATAGGAAGCTGTAAGATGAAGTGCGTCTATTGCGGGAAAGAATATGAAAGCGGCGGTATGAAGATGAACGTTTCCAACGGCGTCTTCGATGTCTGCTCAAATGAATGTAAAAAAAACGTCATCGAGTACCTGAATAAGGACAAGGAATACAAGAACAGGACCTATATCCTGATCTTCTGCGGAAGCATCGGCTTCATCCTTTCGACGTTCGTCTTTTCCGGTACCTATAAGCTCGTATCGATGTATATCGGCATGATCATCGCCGGTATCGGATTGACATTCTATCCGTATATCTTTTCCAGTTTCCTCACCTTCACCAGATATCCGATCGTCAAGGCTGACAAAGCGGTAAGGATGCTCGGTGCAGCAGTCACGATCATCGCTGCTGTCTTTCTAGCGATGAGCCTTTTTGGAAGGTGAGCGTATGAGTGCTGATCTGATCTTGCTGATCGTCGTCATCCTGGTGGATATCGGTCTGGTGCTCGAGACTTTGTTTTTTATCGTACGCCGCAACGTATCCAACAGTCTGATCCGTGCCGCTTTTGAAAACGATGAAGAGATGTTTGAAAAGACATCCGCATCTCTGGCGGCCAGGACACTGAGCGACTTTGAAAAGAAACTGATCCGTTTCAATGTTGCGGAGATCAAAAGGGATTATCCGAAGATGGAGGTGCTGATCCGGGAATTCGAGAAAACGGAGCTCAAGGATTCCCAGAAACGCAAGCTCTATCCCAAGATCTTCTACTATTACATCGACCGCAACAAAAAGGAAGATGCAAAAAAGTATTACGAAGAGATCTCGAAGTTTCCGGTCTATAAAAACAAGAAAGATATCGATATGACCTATGACACCTATATCAATAAGGGTCATCAATATCTGGATGAGGCTTTGAAGACTCTGAAGAAAGTAAATAAGGCGGACCTGCCGTATCGGGAGAGGCTGATCGCAAAGATGTATGAAAACAAGGGAATCAATGCGGAGGCCAAGAAATACAACCGGCTGGCGGAACGTCATGAAACGGAATTGAAAGAAAGAAGAAGATGAGATACGGAGAGATCCGTATCTTCTTTATAATAAGGGTAGAGGTATATGCGTATGGAAAAGAATATCGAACGTATCAATGAAATGGAATCTTATCTTGAAGAAGTCACAAGACTAAACAGCGAACTTTCTTTGAAACTGCAGGAAGTCAATGAGGCAAGAGAAAAAATGATGAAACTGTTTGAATACTACGGTTCTAAAGAGTGGTATGAAGACAGGGACCTCGATCTGCCCGAGGGCACAAAGGCCGGTGTCTTAAGCGAAGATCTGGTCTATGATCAGATCACGACACTTCGTGACAACGCTTTTGAGATGATCGAAACAGGCACGGATATCTTAAAGAACCGGATATGAGATTGGAGATCGTCAAAGCAGGGATCAATGGCGAAGGCATCGGCTTTTTCAAACGGAAGCCGGTTTTCGTCGAGGGCTGTTTTGAAGGAGAGATCGTCGACTGCGATCTGAAGGACGAAGGAAATCACTATACGGGAAAGCTGAGAAATATCGTAAAAAGAAGTGAACATCGCATCAAAGGGAAATGCAGACACTGTTTCAAATGCGGTGCCTGTGCCCTGATGGAGATCGATTATAAACAGCAGCTATATGTCAAGAAACAGCTTCTTGAAGGTGCTCTATACAAATATGCGAAGATCGATGAAAAACTGAATGATATCATCCCTGCCGATGAAATCTTTCACTATCGCAACAAATGCAACCTGCCGATCGTCGAACACGAAGGAAGGCTTTATAATGCCGTCTATAAGAAGGGGACCAACCACCCCTGCATCATCGAAGAGTGTCTGATCCATGAAGAGGGACTTGAACTCATTCGTAAGAAGATCCTGGACGTACTGAACCGCCATCATCTGAAGGCCTATGACCGTCATGAAAAGAAAGGGATGCGACAGCTCATCGTCCGCGGTTTTGACAAGTCCTATCAGGCGGTCTTAGTTACCGGCAAGGACATTCTGGATGAAAGCATCATCAAAGATCTCAAGAAGATCAAAGGTCTCGATTCTTTCTTTCAAGGCATCAATACGGTAAGGGATCCTGTACGGCTGATGCCGGATAAATTGCGTTCCCTGTTTGGAAAACAGAAGATCGAACTGAAGGCCGGAGGCTATGATCTTTTGTTATCGCCGCAGGCATTCTATCAGCTCAATCACGCTCAGGCACAAAGGATCTATCAGGATGTGTCGGAACTGATCGAAGGGAAGAAGAAACTGATCATCGAGGCATATTGCGGTATCGGAGCGATCTCGCTGTACCTGCATGACAAGGCGGAAAAGATCATCGGTATCGAACTGATCGAAAAGGCGATCAAAGACGCAAATGACAATGCGAAACTCAACAGCTATGACAATCTGGAATTCATTGCCGGCGATGCGGCAAAGGAAGTCAGAAAGATCCTGAACAAAGAAAAGGCTGATGTACTGGTCGTCGATCCGCCGAGGACCGGACTGGATGACGAACTGATCGTGACGCTTCTGAAATCGAAGATCGACCAGGTCATCTACATCTCATGTAATCCTTCAACGCTGGCAAAGGATCTTGATCTGCTGAAGCAGAAATACGAGATCACTCACATCCAGGGTTATGATATGTTTCCCAATACGCCGCACATCGAGACTATAGTGTTGCTACAAAAGTTGAACTCGTAGAAATCCTTTATTTTAAGCACTTTTACGAGCATTTCACCTTCGGTGAGACCGACTGGTCGAAGCGCGGAAAACGCCTCGAAAAGTATGTCCGGGTGGCTA
>JAZQIF010000198.1:0-5165 GCA_045540935.1 Erysipelotrichaceae bacterium
GATATCATTATAACATAACTAGGTGCTAGTGTAAAGAATAGAATAAAAACTCACCGGATTTCTCCAATGAGTCTTTAAAGCCTTAAATCAGTCCTGCAAAATCCACCTGCAGTCAATGCCGGGGTTTTTCAGCAGGCTCACTTAAGGCATCCTTTTGAAGCAGATCGAAGACGAATTGTTTCGACATGCGTATGTACACTTCATCAAAGATGTCGAAGAAATCACAATGGCCTTTTTCTTCGCATTCCTTCTTCAAGGCGCCGAGATCCTGTTTCAGAAAGACATCATCCTCGCTGTAATTCCTTAATACCGAAGCCCAGAAAAGAAGTTTCGAGAATTCTTTGTGCTTATCATAAAACAGCGAGATGATCCTTCCGCCCATCGAGTAACCAAGAAGCGAAAGACGCTTTTCATCAAAGACATAGTTTTCTTTGACGAAGTCATAACACGATTCCAGGTCTTCAAGGCAGGAAGTCAGTGAGTAGGCTTCAAAAGGTTCTTCTGAGACTCCGTTTCCCGGGAAATCCGGTGCGATACACAGGATGCCGTTTTTCGACAGTTCTTCCCCGATGAAGGTGTATCTTCCGTCTTCTTCCTTCTGTGAACGGAAGCTGTGGGCCATCAGCAGGACACCTTTGATCTGTTCAGGTTCATAAAGAGAAACGGGGATCACTGTTCCCCGTTTTGATGTGATAAAGATCTCTTTCATCTTAAGAAAGCTTCTTGTATAAGTAGTTGCCCAGCATCTGTACGGCCTGAACAAAGACGATCAGGATCACCGAACAGATGATCAGGATATCGGTCTTGTACTGCTGATAGCCGTAACGGATCGCCAGATCACCGATGCCGCCGCCGCCGACCGTGCCGGCCATTGCCGAATAGCCGACCAGGGAAATGATCAGTAAGATCACGCCGTTGAGCATGCGCGGTATGGATTCCTTGATGTAGACACGGAAGAGTATCTGCCAGTCGGAAGCACCGAAGGATCTTGCTGCTTCGATGACGCCCGGATCGGTCTCCCGCAGGCTCGTCTCAAAGATCCTGGCGATATACGGGATGGCGGAGACCGTCAAAGGAACGATGGCAGCTCTTGTACCGATCGCCTTGCCCATCAGGAAACGGGTGAACGGGATGATGATGACAAGCAGGATGATGAACGGGAAGGAACGGAAGATGTTCACGATCAAAGAAAGCGTCTCATAGACGATCTTGTTGGGACGGAGCCCGTCCGGTGCCGTCAGCGTCAGGATGATCGCCGGTATGAAACCTAAGACGACAGAGAATAATGTCGACCAGAAGACCATCGTCATGGTCTGCTGGAATGAAGTCCAGATGATGCTGCCCATCAGTTCAATACCTCCCATAAGACTTTGACGCCATCTAGATATTCGATGACTTTGTCTTTATCTTCTTCCTTCACATTGATGACCAGAGATCCGTAGACATTGGAACGGAAATCTTCCAGTTTTGCCCAGGAGATCGAAAAATCGATGTTGAGCTTTCTGGCCATCTGCGAGATGACCGGCTCATCGGAAGACTCGTCCGTGAAAAACAGCTGGATGTTGATCCCTTCCTCCGGAAGCAGATCGCTGTCTTCGTGTAAGAAAGCCTTGATCTCTTTGGCCGGCCGGATGAAGAGTTCCTCCGGCTTGCCGATCTGTAAGACCCTTCCGTCTTTGATGAAAGCGACCTTCTGACAGATCTGTTTGACGACTTCCATCTGGTGGGTGACCACGATGATCGTGATACCGAGTTCCTTATTGATCTTGGAAAGCAGGTCCAGGATGCCCCTGGTGATCGCCGGGTCAAGTGCCGAAGTCGCTTCGTCACAAAGTAAGATCTTCGGGTCTAAAACCAGTGCTCTGGCGATCGCCACACGCTGTTTCTGACCGCCGGAAAGTTCTCTTGGTCTGGCGTGGACTTTATCGGAAAGGCCGACCAGCTCGATGAGCCCTTCGATCTTTTTCTTGGCTTCCGGAGTGTTGGTCCGGATGCCCCAGAATTTCATCGGCAGAGCGACATTGTCATAGACATCGAGGCGTTCGAGCAGGTTGAAGTTCTGGAAGATCATGCCCATCTCCTTCTGCAGAAGATGCAGCTTCTTCTTATCCTCCAAAGACACAACAGTCCCATCGACGCTGATCGTACCGGACTGGTAGTCTTCCAGACCGTTGATGCATCTCAATAATGTGGACTTGCCGGCGCCTGACTGGCCGATGATGCCGTAGATCTCGTGATCCTGTATCTCGAAAGAGATGTCTTTCAGGACTTGCAGATCGCCGAAGCTCTTACATACATTTTCAAGTTTGATCATAAACAATTTCTCCTGTAAACAGACAGAAATGTTCAGACCATGCTGAACATTTCTGAAGAAAGATACGTTTTAAAGTATAGCTTATTGCGGATCGACAAAGGAAGTGATGACAGCTCCTTTGTAAGTATCTTCGATATATTTGGCGACCGCATCGGAAGTCACTGCTTCGACTAAAGCCTGGATCTTCTCAGAGTTTTCGTTTCCTTCGACAGTGACGATGAAGTTGGTACGTCTGATCGAAGTTTCCGCATCGAAGCTCTCGACTAAGAGTGCCGGATGGCTGGCCGGCAGACCGGCGCCTAAAGCGTAGTTGCCGTTGATGACGGAAGCATCGACATCGGCGAGAGCCAGCGGAAGCTGTGCCGCTTCCAGTTCGACGATCTCAAAGTTACGAGGGTTGGCATCGGCATTGCCGTTGATCGTATGCGCGGAAAGTTCGCCTTCGATCTGATTCAGGAAACCGTTGTCGATCAGAAATTGGATCGCTCTGGTCCTGTTGTCTTCATCATTCGGGACGGAGATGGAAGCGCCATCCGGAAGATCGGCAGCTGACGTATATTTATCGGAATACAGACCCATCGGTTCGATATGGACGCCCTTGACGGCTTTCAGTTTCCAGCCGTGGGTATCGTTCTGGTTGTTCATGTAACCTAAAGTCTGGAAGTAGTTGGCATCGAGTTCACCGGCGACCAGATTCTCATTCGGTAAGACGTAGTCTTCATAGACGACGACTTCCAGTTCCCATCCGGCTTCTGCCAAAACGGATTTGACGGCATTTTCCAGGATCTCGGCATGCGGGACCGGATTGACACCGACCGTGATCTTCTTGTCTTCCTGCGGAGCAGCTTCTTCTTTGTTGGAAGAACAGCCAGCCAGAGAAACAACCACCAATAACGCAAGTAATAATGTAATAATCTTTTTCATCTTTTCTCCCCTTTCTTATTACATCATGATTTGTATCCGGGCCTGGAAACAAAAAAGCCGCCCATAAGGACGACTTCATTATCGTGTTACCACCTTAATTCGTGTATTTCTACACCTCTTTCAGATACAAACATATCCTAGCATTGTAACGTATGCATCACGTCATCCTCTCATATCGAGGACACAGCTCCAAGACCATGTTCAGCTGAATTCCGACGTCTTTTTCCACCAGCCAAAGACTCTCTGTGCTCTTTGTTCAGCCTACTCTTCTTTTCCAAGCCTTTTCTAAATCATAATATAATCTTTTTGTCTTTTCAATAAAACCGGTCCGGTTTTTTCCAATTTTTTGAAATATTTTTTACATACTGTGAAACATTTTTCACTGCCAGTACAGATTCAGTTTTCCGTCGTTATAACCATAGAATTCATCCATATCGATATAGTAATTGAATTCATCCTTCAGGAATTCTTCCTTGGTCACGCCCTTTGCCCGCATATCGATGTTGTAGTTGGACTCACCGATGTAATAGATGCCGTCCTTATAGCCGATCAGCATCGCGATATGACCGTTGGAAGACAAGAGGTCGCCGACCTTGATCTGATCGAGAGACTCTTCGGTGATCCTCACCTTTTCGCCCAGATCCGAAAGATCGAAGACGCTCGGTTTCGGACCGGCACCGATGTCACCCGGATCGAATCCGGCATTGATCAGACACCAGCTGATGAAACCCGAACAGTCCATCGAATTCTTCTGATAGCCGTTGACCGGGATCGAGAAGATCGGACAGCCCCAGGGTTTCGGTCCTCTTACGGTCTTGGAGATGTTTTCTTCTTCGACCTTGTATTCATTGAGATATAAGCCGGTATGATAGTAGCGTCCTTCGCCATCCGCATACGGAAGTCTTCCGTTCTCGTTAAAGTAATTCATATGATACGGAAACTGCAGCAGCAGGAACCTGGCCGCCTGTACGGCAGCCGCTCTGGACTTATAGCCGCGTTCCGCGATCTTTGTCGCGAGGATCTCATCAAGATATTCGTTTTCTTCCACCGTATATTCGCCGCACGGTATGGAAGGTTTGTTGGCATCGATATAAGGAGCGGTGATGTAATCGGTGACTTCCACTTCATAGACGTTGCAGTCTTTGACAAGCTTCGTCGTGCCGACCTTATTGCCGGTCACGCGGTTGGTCTTAATGGAAGCGATCGTCTCATCTTGCGATACATAGCCGATATCATCTAAGACATAAACTTCGCCAGGCCCGAGATAGACTTTATAATGTTCCTTCACTTCGCAAGGTACTTCTTTCACTTCATGTCTGATCGGCTCAGCAGTCTCCTTTTCGGGCTTCCGGGCAGAAAAACCCATGAAAAAAAGAGAACACAGGATCACGATCAACAGCAGCGGAAGTGTATAGGATTTGTTTTTCTTCACGCTATACATGATAACATAATTCTCTGTTTTCTCTTGTTTCAAGCGATATATTATGATCTGCGGTTTAAGATCTGCAGGATGCCGGCGATCGCACCATAGAATACAGCGGCGATCGGCCAGATGATCCAGCTGCGATCCCAACGATTCGTGATGAAGCTGTATGCCAGAAAGGCTGCCAGAACAAGACACCAGTAGATGGCAGCGACCGGTGAATTCTTCGCAGATTCCAGTTTTGCCTTCCTGCTGTAGTCTCCTTCTTGCAGAAGCACATCCATCGAACCCTTGATGATGGAAGTGCGGACGATCATAAAGACACCGGCTGCGATCGCCATCAGCATGAAGACAGTAGCTGTGACCTCTAAGAACGGATCAGAAGAGACAGCACTGACCACAAAGATGGGCAGGACCGCCAAAATACATAAGAGGATGCCGATGATCAGCTGTCTGGCAAAAACAGGTTCATAGCGTTCCCGTTTCTCTTTCACCAGACCATCG
>JAZQIF010000199.1:0-4534 GCA_045540935.1 Erysipelotrichaceae bacterium
CATGTGTTACGCCTTGAATAAAAAGATCTTTGCTTATAAAAGCGACGTAAGAAATTATTACAACGAAGATTTCAAACTGAATAACTTCGTCGGGGGACTTGTCGACAACAGGGTATATTCCAATATAGGGGAGATCATCGAAGAGATCGAAAAGCTCTGATTTAAACCCTCATTTCTGGATATATAAATATTGCATAACATACATTATGCGAAATATAGTATATTATCTGGTATTATTCAATATAAATATATAAAAACGCCATTTCAGATCGAAATGGCGTATTTTCATTAAATGCTTTGTACAGTTGAATATGAATTATTTAACTGAATCTTTTAAAGCCTTAGCTGGCTTGAAAGCCGGAGCCTTGCTTGGAGCGATCGTGATCTTTTCGCGAGTAGCAGGATTGATACCGACTCTTTCTTTTCTTGTCTTGACGACGAACTTACCGAAACCGGAGATATCCGTGTTGACGCCTTCAGCTAACTTAGCAGCGATCTCTTCGAATACTGTCGTAACGACTTCGTTTGCTTCTTTTTTTGTGTAGCCGTATTTGTCGACTAATTTTTCAGCTAATTCTTTTTTAGTGATTTTGTTTTCCATATTTCTTTACAACCTCCGAGTAATATTATATATCTTCTAAGTACCTATAATCAACTAAAAAAGCCTTATTTTAAAGGCTTTTTTACAGTTTTAAGAAGTTTTGTTGACGATTCAACCAATACGTTCAAACGGGTACTTCATTGCTCATTTTTGTAAGCGTTTCATACATCGTTTTCAGCTGTTTTCTGGTCAGTTTTTTGCATGCTGCGGCATTCCTGTGACCGCCGCCGCCGTATTCCGCACAGATCGTATTGATGACATGTCCCCTCTTGGATCTCACGGAAACATCATACAGGCCGTCAGATTGCGAAGCGATCGACCAGATCTGCAGATCTTTGATCTTTCCGATCTCATCGATGTTGTTTTTCGCTTCCATCTGCGAGATGCCGAGCTTTTCCAGATCTTTTTCGTTAAAGATGATGTAACCGAAGTGCCCTTTTATCTTGAGCCGGTTTCTGATCTTGGTCGCCAGGACGAAATGATCGATATCCTTGTCCATAACGTACTCGACGATCTCCGCTACCTGCAAGTCCCCTTCCCTGACGAGCCTTGAAGCGATCAGCAGGGTATCGGCAGTGACGTTCGTCGTACGGAAATTGATCGTATCGGTCACGATACCGCTGTAAAGATACTCGCACGTCTTCTTGGAAAGTTTCAATGAAGAGAATTCTTTCGAAAAAAACATGGCAGCCAGTACTTCGGCACAGGCGGATGCGTTAGAATTCAAGAGATTGATCTGGCCATAGGGATCATCGATCGGATGATGGTCGATCTTGATAATGAAACTTGCTTTTAAGGCGCGGTCATCATCGATCCTGTCGGATTTTGAAGTATCAAGTACAAAAGCAAGTGATTCTTTGATATAAGCAAGAGAAACCTTGTCATTGCGGCTGATCACATCGTATTCGTCTTCTCCGGCAACTTTGATCGTTTTTTCGGGAAAATTGTCCTTGAGAAAACTCGCCAGAGCCAGGGCCGAGAACATGGCATCGCCATCCGGCCGCTGGTGTCTGAATATCGAGATCTTATCGTACTGTGAGATCTTTTCTAAGATCGCTTTGTACATCTTATAGGCCTAAGATCCTGACAGTATCTTTTACGATCGCGAGTTCTTCGTTTGTCGGAACGACGTAAACTTTGACTTTGGAATCAGGAAGCGAAAGTTCTGTTTCGCTGTGTGTCTTGGCATTGAGTTCGTAGTCGATCTTGACACCAAGGCCTTCTTCCAGCTTCTTGCAGATCATTTCTCTGACAAGCGTAGCGTGTTCGCCAAGACCTGCCGTGAATGTGAGAGCATCGACATGGCCTAACTGCATGACGTAACCGCCGACGACATTGATGACTCTGTTGACGTACAGATCATACGTCAGCTTGGCGCGTTCGTTGCCTTGTTTCATGGCGTTCTCAACGTCTCTGGAGTCTGAAGAGACACCGGAAACACCGGCCATACCGGACTTCTTATTGAGATAAGTTTCCATCTCTTCCGGAGTGCAGCCTAGCTTCTTCATCATGAAGTAAACGACAGTCGGGTCGATATCACCGCATCTGGTACCCATCATGATACCGCCTAAAGGTGAAAGACCCATGGATGTATTGATACATTTGCCGCCCTTGATGGCTGTAATGGAAGCGCCGGAACCTAAGTGCAATGTGATCAGGTTGAGGTCTTCGATGTTCTTGCCCATGATCTCAGCCGTTCTGTTGGCGACGAACTTGTGGGAAGTACCGTGTGCACCGTATCTTCTTACTTTGTAATCGGTATACCACTCATAAGGTACCGGGAACAGATAAGAATCGGCTTCCATTGTCTGATGGAATGCTGTATCGAAGACGAAGACATGTTCGATCTTCGGAAGTGCCTTTTTGAAAGCTTCGTAGCAGGTCAGATGCGCAGCGTTGTGTAACGGAGCGATATCGATCAGCTCACGGACTTTGTCGACGACATACTCATCGACTTTGACGGAATCCTTGAAGTAAGGACCGCCCTGGACGATTCTGTGTCCGGCAGCCTTGATCTCATCAAGTGAATCGACGATACCGTAGTTGATCAGTGCATCAAGCAGAAGATCGACTGCGACCTGGTGATTAGGAACCGGTACATCCTTGGAAAAATGTTCGCCATTGACATTGATCCCAAAGATACCCATCGGCAAACCGATCCTCTCGACGTTGCCGCTGGTCAGCACTTTTCCTTCAGGCATTTCAAACAGCTGAAATTTGAGTGATGAAGAGCCTGAGTTAACAGCCATGATTTTTGTCATAATGTTCTCCCTATCTAATTCTTTCTATTTTTTTGATAAATGAATTCAGCAATTCATTTTCTTCCTGTTTCATTTCTTCAATGATCTTATCGAGCTTTTTGTCTTTGTCGATCAGCTTGAGCGTCTTTTCATAATCATTGAGCTGTACAAGGGACCTCTTGATCAGATCCTGCACGGCACTTTTCGAGATCATGTAGTTATCGGCGATCTCGTTCATTGAAAGATCTTCATTGAAGTATTCATCGAGGATCTCCTGCTGGTGTCTGGTCAGCAGTTCCCCATAATAATCGAGCAGCAGAGAATTGTATTCGCGGTCAGCTGGCATGTCTGAGCTCCCCAATGATCGAATCCAGATACATGTCGAAATCAAAATCCTGGATGTCTTCGACCCCTTCCCCTACCGTGATGAAACGCACAGGCAGTCCGGTGATGTTCTTGATGGCGATGATGATGCCGCCTTTGGAAGTACCGTCCATCTTGGTCAGGATGATGCCATTAAGATCAGTGATCTCATTGAACAGTTCGGCTTGCGATAAGCCGTTCTGCCCGGTATTTGCATCCAGGACCAGCCAGGTATTGTGCGGCGCACCTTCGATCTCCTTGGCAACGACCCTATGCATCTTTTCAAGTTCAGCCATCAGGTTGATCTTGTTCTGAAGCCTGCCGGCCGTATCACAGATCAGATAATCGATATCGTTTTCTTTTGCGTAACGGCAGCCTTTGACCAGTACGGAGCTAGGATCTTCGTTGTCTTTGCCGGCAATACAAGGGATATCAAGACGGTCTGCCCAGGCCTGAAGCTGCTGGGTAGCACCGGCACGGAAGGTATCGGCTGCGACCACTGCGACTTTCTTGCCATCCGCCTTATAACGATTGGCCAGCTTGGCACAGGTCGAAGTCTTGCCCGAACCGTTGACACCGACCATCAGAATGACTGTCGGACCGTCAGGATTGACTTTGATCTCCTCATCCGGTTTTTCGAAATAGACTTCACGGAACGTCTGTCCCAGGAAGTTCATGATATCTTTGGCAAACAGATAATAGTAGTTCTGACAGGTCTCAAAGAACTTATCGCAGATCAGCTCCGATGTGCGATAGCCGATATCCGCTTCGATGAGCGTGACCATCAGCTGTTCCATGAAATCGTCTTTGTTCTGCTTCTTGTTTTCCGTGACGAATTTTAATTTCTTTCCCAAAGAATCATTCGTCTTGGCAAAACCATGCAGATACTTGTTTTTATCTTTGGAAAATAAGCCCATTATGCCTTCGCCTCCGCATTCTGTTCCGGTTCAGCCATTTCGATCGCATCGACCAGTTTGACTTTGAGCATCTGGGAAACGCCGCGCTTCTGCATCGTGACACCAAACAAGGAATCACACTGTTCCATAGTGCCCGGTCTGTGTGTGATGATGATGAACTGCGAACGGTCGGCGAATTCTTTGACATATTTTGCGAAACGCTCGACATTGGCGACATCCAGTGCCGATTCGATCTCGTCAAAGACGATCAGCGGTTCCGGACGGACCTTCAGGATCGTAAACAGGACACAGATCGCGATCAGAGACTTTTCACCGCCTGAGAATAAACGGATCGATTTGACCGCTTTTCCCGGAGGCTGTACGTCGATATCGATGCCTGTGTTCAGGATATCGTTCGGATCTTCCAGGACGAG
>JAZQIF010000200.1:0-28256 GCA_045540935.1 Erysipelotrichaceae bacterium
CTGCTCCGCAAGCAACTTCAAGAACATCCTTATGCTCAATATCTGAAGCAAGGATATTAACGAGGCGATCCGTTTTCTTCATAATATCTCCCTCAACAAATCCCGATTATCTTTCTGTTTCCATTGTATAAAAAAGACTTCGGATTATATAACAGAAGTCTTTGTTTGAATGAATTATGTTCATAAATCTACACTATTATGAATAGCAAGAGTATAAATATCTATAGCTTTCAACGAACTGTAGTTTTTTATAATAAGACACTTACAAAAAGGACTTTCATTTACTCCAGAAAGTTCTTTTGATCATAATTTCAACGATTCTCTTAAAGAAGCAGGTATCATCTTGTATGTTCGTTCGATCAGCATATCAACAGACAAGATGAAGTCGTTTTTCATCCAGTAATAAAGTGCGGACGCGCAGGCAGAAGCAGTCATATCGATCTCCAGATTCAAAGACTCGTCATACTGTCTGTTGCATCTTTCGATCCTTGAGTGAATCAGTTCTTCAAAAAACTGATGATGGACATTGAAAAACTGAGGATAAGTGGAATGCTGGTAAAACATCTTCAAGGTCCGGGAAGCTTTCAGACGATTCAAGAGATCCTTTATCATCTCCCTCCATTCATCAATGCTGTATTTTTCCGGCTCTACATACTTCTTTGTCGCAAACAACAGCGATCTATTCAGCAGATCGTATTTATCTTCATAAATCCGATAGAAAGTTGCTTTGGAAACATTCGCATCGATCAGAAGTTCCTTAACGGAAATGCTATCAAAGTCCTCTTTCTTCAAAAGAGCGATAAACGCTTCAAAGATCCTTTCTTCTGCCTTAACGGAATTCTTCATATGTCTTTATAGATCAAACTTATTGTACCATCTGATACATAAAGCCCACCGCAAGTTCCTGTATCCTTATAAACTCCTTTGATCTCTGTATCTATGATCTTATTACATAAAACAATATATTCTTCGATCAGATCAGCTGATAAAGGACAATCATGATGGCCGGGATAGATCTTCGAGATCTCATGATCTTTACAGAAAAAAGCCATCTTGACAAGTGTATCTCTGTATTCTTTCACACCAGTCGATTCTTCAAAACCCAACAGTACACCCTTGTCGCAGAGCGTATCCGCTGAAAAAAGAATATTCGTCTTTTCATCATACAGGCAGATACTGCCCTTGGTATGTCCCGGTGTTTCAAAGAAAGACACATTGCGTCCGCCCAGATCAAAATATCCCGTTTCCGGAAGATCAAGAAATCTTATCTTCTGTCCTTCCTGGTTATCTTCAAGTTCCTTGAGATAAGACTTTTCTTTCAGCAGTCCTTTTAAGAACGAGCGTACTTCAAAGATATGTGCATTCATTTTTTCCAGAAACACAGGATCCGAATGCCTTTGAGCGGTTTCTTTGTCTTTTGATGAAAGATAAACTTCTTCATAATAGCGGTTTCCGCCGATATGGTCCATGTGTCCATGTGTATTGACGACGATCACAGGAAGTTCTGTGATCTGATCAACATACTGTTTCACGTTCGTCGAAGCATATCCCGTATCGATCAGAAGAGCTTTTTCTTCCCCGATGATCAGATACATGTAGACATCAGCCGTACCTAAAAAGTAATAACGGATCTGATAAAGACCGTCTCCGATTTTGTAAATACCATTCTCGTTCATGATTCTCTTAATAACAGAAAGTCTACGATCATTTCCCGCCACACATTCCACTCATGTTCGCCATGATAGATTTTCCGAATATGATCGACCCCATTTAATAAAGCATCTTCTTTTTCAAAAATCGGAAGAAACCTGTCCGTATTCCCGATTCCACGCATCAGAAACTTGTTTTGAGAAAGTGTTTTGATCTTTTCGGGAAGCAGATGCTCCTTATATCCGCAAATCAGATCAGACAAAAAACCGCTGAAAAGACCCACGCCTTTAAACAGATCCGGATTCTCTATAGCAGTAATGGATGCCTGCATGGAACCCATGGATAAACCGGCGATATACAGATCTTTATATGAATATGTCTTCTCAACAAAAGGAAGAAGATCATCCATAAAATAATCCTTGAACTGATAACTCAGCATTTTGATCTTTCCGTCTTCTTCCCTGTATAACATCCCGTTGGCCATAACAACGATCAGTGGATCGATCTTTCCTTCCGCAATCAGATTGTCGCAAATCAGATTGATCCTTCCTTCTGAAAGCCAGGAGCTTTCGTTTTCCCCAAAACCGTGCTGAAGAAACAGAACATCGTATTTCTTTGAAGGATCATAATCTGAGGGAAGATAGATGAAGATGCGTTCGTTTCTTTTTGTTACATGATTATACAGATAACGGGATTCTATGTGTCCATGAGGAACGTCTTTTTCTGCCCAGTATGCATTCTTATCGATCAGATCAATGAAATTGAAAGGCTGATTATGACCAAACCCGATCGGAAGAAACGGATCAAGGACCATGTTTCCATCCACTGTCACCACGACCGGAAAGATCCCCTCTTCCAGATCTGTTTTCAGAAGAAAATAATCTCCTTCTTTTGCCATCTTGACCGGATTTCTTTGAAGCATCAAAACGACGGATCCCGCCTTTGGATAATACAGTCTGATCGTAACTTTTCCCTCTTCATTCCGGAAATAAGGAAAAGCGACCATATCCTCTGTTTTAAACTCTGTATAGTTGTTCTGTTTCTGTTTTTCTATACGCGGTACGAAATCGATCGGTCTGATCGACAAAAGGCTTTTATAATCATCCTGATTAATCATCATCTGCTTCTTTCATTGCTTTTTCGATCCTGGCAACGGCTTCTTGAGAAACGGCTTCCGCTTTCCGGATTTTTGAAATCAAAACAAAACCGATGAGATAAAGGATGATGCACAATACGTGAACCGTCGTATAAGAACCGATCGAACCGATCAGAAGACCAAAGATTGTCGGCAAGACAATGGCCGCAACCGTCTTGGAAGTATTGTATAAACCGACACTGGAACCGAAGTGGCTTTCTCCTCCGACACTCAAAAGGATCGGCAGTACATTGATATTCACAAACACAAAGAAACCATCCCAGATAAACATAGTCAGCATCAGTAACATTTCATTACCCATCGCAAGTTTCGGAAGCATGAACATCACGACATGGGCGAGAATACAGACGATCAAACCTAACGTGACAGCAAATTTACGACCTTTTTTTCTTCCCAAGATACCTGCAGGCACCGCAAACAGTACAGCTCCGAATGTCGCAATGGCATTGATCGAACTGGCTCTGGACGCGGAGATCCCGAGTTCCTTTGTCGCAAAGAGCGAATAATAGGTTCCATAGGCATCACTTGCCCCGGCCACACAGAACAGCAGCAGAATGACAAGCAGCAGATCCTTTCTGGTTTCTTCATCCTCACTTATTTCCTTCAGATTGAAGAGCTTTGTCTTTTCACCCTTCACAACGCCCGTGTCATTTGCCTTATCTGCTCTGTTGTCAGGCCACTTGATGCCGAAACGCATGGCACACACAAGGATCAGAGCAATGATCGAACCGTATACAAAGATCGAAGTATAATTACCGCTGTTGATTGCATCACCAAAGCCCATTCTTCCAAGAAGCCCCGCTCCAAGCAAAGCCAGAATAGCTGCAACGGCTCCGGCAATATTAAATACCGCGTTACCGTCAGACTGATACTCTTGAGGAACGATGTCAGCCATGATAGCGTGACATGGCGTTCTCCACATAAAGTAGAATATATTGAATAATACGATCGCCAGAGACATCAGAATAATGCCGGTCACACCCGGAAGTTTAGACATTGTCGGAATTAGAATGAATAAAACAGCACAGACTGGCACGCCGATCAGAAGATAGATGAAACGCTTGCCGTATTTTGAATACGTATGGTCTGATCTCTGACCGATGATAGGAGCCATGAACAGAGCCAGGATGTTGTCGATTGACATGATGAAACCGGTAAGACCGGATACGATCGTCGCTGATAAAACAACATTTCCGAGATTTGACAGCTTCGCATCCAAAATGAGCGGAGCAAACTGCTGATAGATAAAATTGAAGATCTGTGCAGCACCATAACCAAAACTGGCTATGATCAGACTCGAAGTCTTATAACCCTTGTCTTTCTTTTGTTTTTTTGCCATTATGTTTTTCCCTTCAGACATAAAATGTCTTCCTATAGTATCATTTTATGGTCTCTGAAAAGAGGAATATAAGAGACAGAAATGCATTTTGGTCTCATACACTATAAAACGCTGTCTATTTCTGAACAGCGTTCGTAATGGTACACCTTTATAAACATCTGTAAGCACAAAAGATTTCCCCTTTGAATCATCATAGCGATCTGGCCTATTCTGAAAACGGATAGGCTTTATTGTTATCAGAGCCGGAAAGGATATCAATGAAATATAATCACTATGATGTTTCCTACAAGATGGCAGTGATCAAAGAGTATTATGAACTGGAAGCTTCCAAGGGCATCTCGATCAGAGAATTTGCCAGGTCAAAGAACCTGAGCCACGCTACTTTCTATCAATGGCTGAAGATCTATGAAAAAGAAAGCTGTAAACAGAATGATCCTTCAGATGATCAGGGCATCTGCCTCTCTCCCTGCGAGAATCATCTGTCTTCTGCCTTTATCTCTCTGTCGGCAGATCAGGGCTCTGATGATACAGTAAGGACGCTTGTCTCTTATAAAGAAAACAGGTCCCTGAGAAATATGAAGCTGCTTTATAAGGATATCGCCATCGAATTTGACAAAGAAGATCTTCCCTTCATCTTAAGGAGTATCAGGGAATGATGGACTTAGATAACAAGAAGATCTATCTCTATGCCAGGGATGTGGATTTTCGAAAAGGCATCTCCTCATTGAACAATCTGATCAAGACCCATTTCCCTGATCAGGATCTTGATAAGAACCTCTTCCTGTTCTTCTCGAAAAACGCCAGGCAGGTCAAGATCATCGAGATCGAATCAGACGGCACCTGGCTCTATCAGAAAAGACTGGATGATTCAAGATTCATCTTCGCCAAAGCCGATCATACCATCTGTATCGATAAGGAAAAGCTGAAGCTTATTTTGTCCTCTACTCAAAAGATCCAAAGAAGGTCCGGACGCTGATCGGGGCCTTTTCTTTACTTTCGATATAGTGTATAATATACAATATAAGATGAATACAAAAGAAAAGGCAAAGTATCCTGACTTCGTTGAAAAGTACCATACGGAAAAAACGGCAGTCAAAAAGATCAAAGACAATTACTATCTTTATGAAGTGACCTCTGTTTACGTAAAGGGGAAAGGATATCCGGTAAGCAGGCAGACCTATATCGGAAGGATCGATGAAAAGAAAGGCCTGATCAGAAAAAGGACCGTCAGTTTTTCGCCGGGAAAAGATGAGATCCTGTTATTTGGCGATATCTTTTCTCTGTCCGCTTATAATGAAGAGGAAAAAGCCTTACTCAAGAGTGTTCCCGTTATACGTATCGGCAAGACCTGCGTTACAGGAAAACTCGATAAAAGGATCGTTTCTCTGATCAGAAGAAACTATTCCTATGACGAAGGGATCATTTCCGGATGAAAGATGCACAGTCTTTAAGTAAAGAAGAGCTGATCGCCTGGCTCAATGATGAAAACACGAAAAAGGAAGAGCTCATCCAAATGGTGAACGATCTTTTTGATACTTCCGAAAAGCTGAAAGAAGATCTGGAAAAGGCAAATGCGGAAATCAGGCTGCAGCAGATGAAGCTTGATGAGCTGATCGCCAAATATGAAGACAAGGTCGCACAGTTAAGAAACAAGCAGATCGAGGAGTTCATCCCCTCATCGGAGAAACTGAAAAAGGAAGATCTTGTGATCAATGAAGCGGAAGCTCTGGAGGAAAAAAGAAAACGAAAGCCCTACAAGAAACAGGCCGAACAGTTCATCGAGGATCTAAAGAAACTGTATAAGGGCGAAGACATCATCTTGGATTTCGACTTTGAAGGAAACGATGTTTCGAGAAATGATGTAAAGCCATTTGGGGAAGATGAGACCTACAAGCTGGAATACCATCCCGCTTCCTTTGAAGTAAAACGCTATGTAAGACCGAAATACAAAGATGACGAGCACATCTATGAGGCATCCTTTGAAGAGGATCCTTTTCCCCATTCGCCTTTGACGCCTTCTTTAGCGGCAAACATCATCGAGATGAAATATGTGCTTGCCGTTCCCTTATACCGCTATTCAAAATACCTCATACAAAACGGCATCAATATATCCGATATCGTCTTAGGCAATTACGTATCGAAAAGCTTTTCCTTACTGGAGCCGATCTATGAAAGACTGTGTGAGTATCTCTTTCACAATCCGTTTGATGTCTTACATATCGATGAGACTCCCTTACAGGTCATCGATTCCGATAAGTCCACCGGCTATATCTTTGTCTATGCCTCTTCGTTCTGGGATCATCCTGTATACATCTATGATTTCTCAGCTTCCAGAAGCACGGATCAGACAAAGCAGCTTCTGAAAGACTATAAGGGAGCGGTGATCGTCGATGGCTATTCAGGCTATGACTCATTGAAAGATATGGGCATCACCATACAAAGATGCATGGTCCATGCGAGAAGATATTTCTCAGATGTGATCAAAGGACTTCCTGAAGAAGACCAGAAGAAATCGCCTGCCTATGAGGTGATAAAAAGGATGTCCAAACTCTTCCAATACGAAGGCTCCTATAAAACCAATAAGCTGACAGCCGATCGCATTCAAAGAGAAAGGAATTCAAAGCACTATCAAAAGGCGATACGGAAGCTCGATTCTTATATCGATTCGATCGATGCCAAAGGAAACTATCTTCTTGAAAAAGCTGTCAATTACTACCATAACCAGCACGATGAGCTCTATACCTATCTGAATAACGGATATATCGATCTTCATAACAACCTGGCCGAAAGAGCTGTAAAGCCCTTTGTCATCGCAAGGAAGAACTTCCTATTCTGCAAGAGCATCAACGGCGCTGAAGTTACCGGCAAGATCTTTTCGATCGTGCAGAGCGCCAGAGCCAACGGATTAAAATCAGAGAAATATATCGCCTATTGCCTGGCAAACATGAATAAAGTCCCGATCGAGGATCTGCTTCCTTATTCCCCGAATCTTCCAAAGGACATCTATATAACCCAGAAAGACATTCAGGAATAAAAGCCTTCGTAAAGAAGAAACGGGCTTTGATATCTCATAAAAAATCTGTTCAGATTTTCAAACGTGTATGTTTAAATATCCGAACAGATTTTTAACATTGTCTGAAACCCTTTATTTACTGGGGTGGGTAAATCTTTTGTGCTTACAGAAAATTTAAATAGAGTGCAGTTGATACTGCATAGAAATAATTGGATTGGGAGGAAAATCGTCCATATGAAGAAAGCTATGAAGGTATTGCTTTCTCTTGCGCTCGTGTTCACGACGTTGTTTTCGTATACGCCGGCGATCATCTATGCGCAAGAAGATCCTGTCGAAGAGACAGAAGAAAACTTCGAAGAGGAACTTCCGCAGGAGTCAGAAGATTCTGCGATAGAGGAAGTTTCCACTGAAGAAGTTTCCACTGAAGAAGTTCCTGAAGTCCTTCAGGAAGAAGAGAGCGTCGAGGCTTTGCCTGTGACGGAAGAGACGCAAGAGGAAGGAGCGGCCGGCAGTTTCCAGGTATTCATCGGCGGAGATGGCGATGTCGTCATCCGCGACGAGTCTCTGGTAAATGCTGCTTCAAACGGAAATCTTGATATCGCGATCGTCTTTGATGATGGCATATATACGATCTCTAACGGATACAACGCAAGCCGTAAATACGTCAATCGTTATTTCAGCGTGGAGGAAGATGAACAGGGTGCCTATATCCTGATCTCAGTCGATGATCTCAAGGCTAACTATGTCCCTAGCGGAACCTGTTACTTCAGCGCTAACGATATGAACAGCCAGAGTATCGAACTTTCTGCCTGTGAAAAGGCAACAGGTCTGACGGCGGCAGAAGACGGCGATGACCTGGTCATAACAGGTGATGCGCAGTTTTTACAAGCTCTGCTGATCGGCAAATATGATAATCGATGGGTTCCGGATGCTTCAGAATACGGAAGCTATCTTGTCGTCAATTCGGGTTCTCAGAGCGCGACGATCGAAAGGATCAAAGACAGCGGCGATGGTTTCGATGTCTATACATCGCCGTTTACCTATGATGAAGTAGAAGGCACATTGCGTATCCCTTCCAATGTTTTAAAAGGAAGAGGCGTCTTAAATTCGCAGACCGCTTCGATCGATTTCTATGCGATCGGCTTTGAAACAGAGTCAGTCACGATCGACGACGGTATCTCTTTGGGCTCGCTCAATGAGAAAGTTCCGTTTACGATCTCACAGAATGAAGCCGGGGATGTCGTCATCGAATCAGGTAATGACAGTTGGCTCAGAAGTCTCATCGAAGTAAGGGAATACAATAATGCGGGAACCAATGTCTATGGTTCTTCCATCAGTATGAATGAAAACGGCAACTACAAGATGGGTTTCGGCAATTATTACTACAATACGCCTAATTTCCCTAGCAATACAAAGACAGATCTTTTCTACGATGAAGAGAACGGATATGTCTATATTCCATTCAGCATCATCAAGGGTTATGGATTGCAGGTAGGAGAGGTCTTAGACAGTTTCTATGTCAATGCTTTGGGTTATGGAGAGTTCTTCTATGATCTTGAAAATGATGGTATCTCTCTGACGATCACCAAGGGCATCGAAGATGCACCGACGGATGTCAGACTTGATGAAAGTGAAAAAGGAGATCTGCTGATCTATTCCGAAAATGAAGGCTGGTTAAGTGCGCTTTGCGAAGTCACGGATAATATGAGCAGCAAGGTGCTTCTTTCAAGAGAAGGCTTCTATTCCAGAAACTTCAGTAATGGCAGATATTCTTCTCCTCTGGAACTGAATGAAGGCTATGTTCTTGTAAGGCATCAGGATATCCTCAATAACGAGATCGCCAATGGCGAATGGAATATCGAGATCTCGGCAAACGGTTATGAAAACGTCGGGCCGTTATCGATCGATCTTTCCCATGTGTGTAAAGATGCACCGATCGATGTCACGGTTTCCAGTAACGAATTCGGCGATCTGATCGTTTCCAGTGAGAATACCGCATGGATCGAAATGATGGTCGACGGTGTCGAAGAAGAAGGAACGACCAATCGGGGAAGGATCACAGTCTTAGAGACCAATGGCAACTTCAAGGCGGGTCTCTACAGCGGAATGAACGGTTATGACTTCACGATTTCTGAGGATCATAAGTCCTTTACCGTTCCAAATGATCTGGTACTTGATCGCGGACTTTGCGGCGGTGATTATATGCTGCAGTTGTACAACTATGGGTATTTAACGATCAAATTGGAAGATACAGTTCATTTCAACGATTATGTCAAGCACGAAGATCCGTTCCCGGAGGTCAATGTTTGGCAAGACGAGAATACACTTGATTTATGGGTCACTTCCAAACAAAGCGACTGGCTCAAAGAAATGAAGGATCTTTCCGAGTCGGAAGAATGGACAAATATCGATTTCGGAAATGGTTCGATCGTGATGAACAGACGCTATAAATACTTTACGTTTGTCGAAGAAAATGGCGAATATAAGGGCTTCTATATCAGTCACGAGGCGCTTTTGTCCAACAACGTCCCTTCTTTCGTGACAGCTATCAACTTCCCAGAAACCCCATCCTATCAGACGTTCTGGGTGGATCTTGATTTTGATCTGCAGGCTTGTAAGAAAGTACCTGAAGGCTTGAAGGTCCTTGAAGATGAAGAAGGCATCCGCTTCTATTTCGATGAGACAGGTGAGGAAGAACTTGAGTTCTTACAGGCGATGATCCAACCTGGCATCAATGATCTTTCGGGTGCAGAACGCACTGAGACCATGGGAAGCCACATCAATGTGTATGATGATGAGTATGTTCATACTCTGTATGCACAAAACAGCCGGACCATCTATTCCAACAGGGATCCGTATGAAAACAGATATATCTTTTTATCTGAGGATGGAAAATATGTCTATATAGATCGCGATTATATACTGGATAATTCCAGTCTGATCAATTCAGATCAAAAGTATAATATAAGTTTACATATTTACAGTTACGAGAACTATTATGGTGAAGATCTTTATCTGAATGGCTTACGTTATGCAAAGCAGCCTTTGCAAGAAAACTTCAGTGTCAGTGCGCAGCTGGATGAACAGATGAATCTGATCATCCGTTCAAGTGATGAGACTTGGCTTGCGGATCTTTGCAAGGAGACTGTTGAAGGAGTTTCGGGAGTCGAAACAAGAGGTTCGAGGATCTTCATCATCAACAGCGAAAGCCATCAAAGCATCATCTTCACGAACATGACCTATAAGCCGAATGCTTCCGAAGAACATAAGATGGTCTATTATGAACTGAGGGAAGATGAACAAGGTGCTTATATCTTTATCAGCGTTGATAAGCTGAGAGAAAGATTCGGAAGCAACGGTGAATATGGAAAAGCCGGCGTCAAACATACATTCTCATTCGAGCCTTATGGCCATGAAGGATACAGTTCTGATCCGGAAAACGAGAAAGAATGCCTCGTCTTCCCGAGAGATCTGCTCAAGCAGACACCTGTTTTGACATTCACTGAAAATGAAAATGGCGATGTGATCATCAGCAGTGAGAACAAAGACGATGCTTATCTGGAGTATCTGAATGTGCTCACGACCGACAGGCAAAGCAGGATCCATTTCAATTTCAGAAATACCGGTACAGCCATTGAACCATGGTACAGCCTGTCGCAGGGCCTGATCCGTATCGAAAATGGCGATCTGATCATCACCAACGCACAGATCCTGGATGCCCATGTCCCGAATGGCACGGTCAGATTCTATCTGAGTGTAACGGGCTATACATATGCGGAGCATTACCTTGATCTTGTCCATGCGTGCCAAGATGCGCCAATAGATGTCGAAGTAGAGACCGACAGCGATAAGAACCTTGTCATACGTTCTGCGAACAGAAATTGGCTGAACATGCTGGCGAGTGAGGAAAACGGTCTGTCTTTCTCTACGGATGGCTATAATACGTATATCGATGGAAGCAAGCTTACAAGAAGCGGTAACACCGCTGTGTTAGCGAAAGAGGACATGAGCGAACTTCCGGATGGAAACTATTGGATCCATTTCAATGTCAGCGGTTATGATACTCTTTCACGCAATATCGATCTTGCCGGTTATGCCAAAGCGATCGAAGCCGAGGTATCTGTTGAATGTAAGTCCGGCGATCTGATCATCACATGTGATGATACAGATTATCTGGATGCTTTGATGATCGCTACGGAAAACTACGCAGATGAAAATGGTTCCGACTACACGCAAGGAAGCATGATCGGAGTCGAGCAGGATGGCTGGTACGATTCGTTTGAAAACTATCACAGCAGCAGCTATGGCAGAGAGTACAGCAATATCGAGTACACCCGTTCAGGAAATAAGATCAAGGCCGCAAAACAGCTACTGATCAATCGCGGTTTGTATAACGGAACAGCTTCCGTAGAACTGCGTGCCAAGGGCTATCCGTCGATCTGGGTCAGAAATATAGAATTGAATAACGTCTGTGAAAACTTCATTCCGGATGATCTCAAGATCCAGGTAGAAGATAATGGCGATATTTCGATCATTTCAGAATATACTGACTGGCTCAAGGCTCTATGTGCTGAAATGACACAGACTACTGTTGCCGGAAGAGTTGCTTTCAGGAGAAAGGGAGAGAACGGCTATTACAATTCGATCATGAATTTCTCCAGGGAGACCTATCTTACTTACGATAACGGAAAAGTCACGATCGCAAGAGATGGCATAGTAGATAACAGGATCGTCAATGGCGAATATACATTGCTGCTGGAACCTTACAGATACAGAAGAGTCCAGGATGAAACGCTTATCACGATCACCAAAGGCGTTCAGCCTTCACCATCAGGCATTGCGGCAAGACTTTCGGAGAACGGCGATATCGTCATTTACTCTACGGTAGAAGGCAATGAAGACTTCTTAAAAGCACTGGCCAGATGGGAGAAACTCGATAAGAACGACAACGTCATACAGAGGGGTTCTTACATCTTTGTGGAAGATCCGAATGGCAGGATGTTTGAATACATGAACTATGAAAGACCGAAGGTTAACGTTGCCATTGAACAGATCATATATGACGAAAGCAAGGGCTATACCTATATCCCGAGAAGTCAGATCCATGATATTTCGGGCGAAGGATACGCTTTGCGGATCAACTCTCATGGTTATGAACAGGTTCGTGTAGAAGGTCTCGATCTGCCGCTCATCACTGTTCCATCGGCTGAAATCAAAGCCGGTTCGATCATGCAGTTTGTTGTCAATACGCAAAAGAAGGTGAACTGGAGCGTTTCCGATAACAGACTCGCCAGTGTCGATCAGGATGGAAACCTTACAGCTTTAGGTTCAGGCAGAGTCTATCTGTCTGCGCAAGTCGAGGGCAATGAATTTGTCGATACGATCCCGGTCGATATCCTGCCAGCCGGCAATGTTACGGTTTCCGTCACGCCGGTCAAGGCAGATGTTTCAGTCGGTGACAGTGTGCAATTGAATGTCACGGTGAAAAACGGCGGCGATTATTATGTCGTAGATTATGTGTCTTCTGACGAAAACATCGCGGTCGTCAACGAGAATGGTCTTGTCAGCTTCTTGAATCCGGGCGTTGTGACGATCACTTCGACGGTATTCGATAAGAGCGTGACATCGACATTCACGGTCTATGAAGTCGGCAAGGGTATAAAACTGGTCGCTTCGATCGACGGATACGATACAAAGAACGGCATGGAGGCTCTCGATGAAGTTACATTGAAGGTCATGGCCGGAACGGAAGAACTCGATCCGGAATTACTGGCCTTTACTTCTGATAAGGAAGAGGTAGCTGTCATCGATGAAAACGGAAAGATCACAGCGCTCAAATCCGGTTCTGCCAAGCTCACAGCAGCTTTGAAGGATGACCCGGGCAAGCGTTCCTGCACGTTCACGCTTAAGGTCTATCCGCGTGTATTGCATTCACTTGAATTACAGGCTGAAGATACTGATGGTATCCTGATGGATCAGGTCTATGAAGATGGTGTATTGAACCTTTACTTCAATTCGAAGAATGCACTCAAGAAGACCATTCAGCTCAAGGGCATCGGTACAGATAAGCTCGGCAACAGCGCTGAGGCAGAAAGCCTGACCTTTGCGCCGGTCGATGCGTCGATCGTCAAGGTCACAAAAGATGGCACAGCTTCCATTCTGAAAGCCGGCCAGACTCTGATCAAGGCTAGTGTCTCGACCAATCCGAAGGGTTCTGATCCGGTGACTTGTGATATCTATGTCCGTGTCATCGACTATGCACCGAGACTTGAGTCAGCCAAGGTAACACTCAATAAGTACGTAAGTGATGGCGTCGATGTGAAGATCTATGCGATCGCTTCATCTTCGATCAAAGAGATCTCGATGCTCAACTCCAAGACCGGTGAACAAGACTTCATCGTCACCTATGAAGAAGGTGCCGATCACTTCAATATCAAGCAGTCGGCAGCTGTAAAGAACGAAGCCAAGGGCAAGACCTATGCGCAGACCCTGCGTGTCGTATTGAATGATGGCAGTGAATATGAATACGCATATTCCATAGCAGTCTCTGTCACTCTGCCAAAGACGACCGTCAAGGCAACAGGTACATATAATACGGTATTGGATGATTCCACTTTAGGCCTCGATGTCACTGTCAAGACAGGCGAAAACTATGAAGTACGTTTCGTCGATGATTGGGCAAAGATGGATGAAGAAGGAAACATCGTTCCGCTCACAAAGAACGAAAAGGGCGAATATATCCTGAAGGGCAAGGTCGAAGTAAGCTATGAAGGTTATGACGATCCGCGTGGCGTGAATACGTTCAATGTCGCTTTCAAGGCAGACAAGAACCTGCCGAAAGCAGAACTCTCCAGCGATATTCCGGAGTGGTTCACAAAGAGTTTTCTGACACTTAACAGCAAGTTTGCCTCATCGGCAGCGATCAATATCACTTCTTCCAATGAAGGTTATCCGATCAGCAATGTCCTGTTCAAGAACGATCATTCTGAAAAGGGCGTTACGGCCTCTTATGCAGACGGAAAGATCAGAGTAAGCGGGCAGGATGCGGTTGAAGGTTCCTATGCTTATACGATCACGCCTTACATCACTGTCAAAGGACAGGAACTGGCACTTAAGGATATCAAGTTCACTGTCAAGGTCAATAATGTATTGCCAAAAGTGACGATCTCGCCGGCGACTGTCAAGCTGAACAAGAACTATCATGAAACGATCGGTGTCGATGTGAAGGTCACCGATATGCCGATGGCTGCAGCGATCAATGATTTCATCGTAAGCGAACCGGGTCTGTTGAAAGATCTGCGTTATGATGGCGAAAAGATCTATTTTGAACTCAGCGATGAGGGAAGGAGTAAAGCGGCAGCTACCTATCCTTTGACGATCACGCCGCAATACTCTAATGCGGAAAAAGGTACACCGGTCAATGTCAAGGTGTCTCTCATCCAATCAGAAGCGAAAGCATCTGTTTCAGTCAAAGGAAGCCTCAACCAGTTCGATCCGACAGGCGAAGAGAATTGTCTTGGAACGATCAAGCTCAGCGGTATCGTTTCAAACGTCAAAGAAGTAAGTGTGACTTCCGACCTCATCGAAGCAAGACTCAATGAAGAAGGAAAGATCGTCTTCACTTTGAAGAAAGCAGACGTCCTCGATCAGGCTTTGAGCAATGTTCCATTGAAGCTGATGATGGATACAGAAGATGTCGTAGAAACAAGTGTCAATCTCAAGATTGCCAGAAAAGCACCGGTCTTGAAGCTTGAAACAAAGACTTTCAATGTCTATGACACCTTTGTCAGAGATGAAGAGGTCGGAAGAGTTTCTGTGACAGGACATGACTTCGGCGAGATCAAAGAGGTCTGGTTCTCTGAATCTCTGGCATATCGTTTCGATTATGACAAAGAAAGCGATGAGATCATCATCTACCTTGTCGATGCGGCAAACATCAAGTCTGCCAATGCCAAGGTGACGGTCAAGATCGACTGGGTCAATGATATCGGAACTTACAGAGAATCGCTGTCCGATAAGAGCATCAAGGGTCTCAAGACCAGCACTCTGATGCTCAATATCAAGGATGCGTCAAATGCTGTCAAGGCAAAATAGGATAAAACAAAATAGTGAAGTGACAAAAGGATGGCTGAGCCATCCTTTTGTTGTGTGATTGTTGTATGGAAATGTTTTTATCAATTCTGAAAGATCACCCTATGACTTTGATAAGTGTTTCTGTCTGATCTTCATCTCTGTCTGATAGAAACTTAAACCAATGAAAGTACAGACGATCATTGAGAACAAGCACCAGAGATATGGATTTTTGAAGTATTGTATGGCGATATCACGTTTGACGAAGTTGTAGTAGATCATCTGTGTCAGGTAAATATGGTAGGAAGCTTTGCCTATCTGTTCTAATGGTTTGAAATGCATCTTTTCTTTTGATAAGAGAAAGCCGATGATCGGACAGAAATACAGACATGCCACAAAGTTGACATCTGCCCAGCCGTTATTGAAGAAGACCGGGGTCCATCTGTGATAGGAATGGGCGATGATATAACTTATTCCGATACCTAAAGATAAAAGATTCAACAGGAGATTCTTTTTATAATGACCTGTGGCGATATAGATGCCAAAGCAGATCGTCATGATGTGTCTCAGGATCAACAGTCTGTATAAGGTCCTTGGGATATGATACAGATATTGCCATAACTCAGCAGATAAGCAGAATACTGCCGAAGCCAACAGGCCCTTGTATCCGTACTTTTTGATAAACAGATATAATAACGGGAATACAAAGATCAGCTGTATGAGTACAGGAGTGTAATAATTGCCAGGTCCTTCCCCGCCGATCAGATAAAGGTGTAGGAGCTGCTTGAATGTGAACTTTACCGCAGGATCAAAAGAGATTTCATAGTGGAAGATCTCAAAGATAACATTGCGCAACGAAGGAAGTGATACCAGATACCATAGAAAGGCTTCCAAAAGGAAGAAGAAGGAATACGGCAGCAGATATCGTTTCAGTTTATGAATGATGTTATTTAAGGAATAGTATTCTCTGATACTTCCTTTTTCAATAGACCTTGTATACAGAAAACCGGATATCGTCATAAAACAGGGAATGGCCATGCGGTCCCAGAAAAGCATATAGGTCTTCTGCCAGAAGGAAAGAGGCCATTTGGCATGTTCAAAGATGACGACTAAGATGAATATGCCTTTTAGTACATCGATGTGGCGGTAGTGTTTTTTCATTAAGAACATTGTAGAACAATGGAAGATGGCTTACAAAATCTGCGTTAGGCTGTTTATATCGAATAGTACTTTATTCTGAATCGTCGGATCTTCTGCATGAAAATCAATCCTGCTCGTTTTCGCTATATAAAACAGAGGTAACCCGATGCGTGTCTGTATACTGCAGCAATGCTTCTGGAACGGATGAATGATATAAAAGAATTCGCAACAAATTGATAGAAGAACCTTGAAACTATTATTTATTTCCTTATAAGCTCCTGGCTGTTAATCGCCTGTTTTAAACGTTTGTTTGTATAGAGCATCTTCGCAGAAATAGAATCAATGGGAATCGAAGCATCCTGTGCGATGCTTTTTTAATGAAGGAACTCACATGACTGCTGGCGATGCAGAAAGCTATTGCTGAGAAAACGGGTCGACATGTTCATGAGATGAAGGATTGCAGAAACAGACCTTTTATGTGCATAAATTACAATCAATCAGTTCTTAATTATTTGAGATAATGATGATGTATTATGTTCATGAAAAAGTGATTTTGATTGAATGATAAGATGGGGAGATCAAGGGCTATGAAAAAGACAATAACAATGCTTCTTTCGCTGCTTTTGATGTTTACAGCGCTTTTTTCTTATGCGCCAAGCATCGTCTATGCAGAAGAGGAATCTGTTGAGGAAATAACAGATCAGGAAACTGTTTCGTTTGAGGAAGAGGAAGTAGAAGAACAGGTCTTTGTGGAAGAAGAGCCTGCAGATGAAGAACTTCTTTCTTTTGCTCAAAGATGGTGGAGACAGGATTCCGAAGATGACCATGAGCAGCTCGTAAGAGGGTATATCAATACCCGTTTATATGGCGAATTGGTGGAAATGGATAAGGATCCGGTCAATCTGTTTGAGGATTATGAGATCCAAAGCAAGAAACAGACCGGGAAGAAACTGACTGGCGCCAATTCTGTTTTGTATGGAGAGATGATGACTGCGATCGAGCTGATCGCGGCAGGGGAAAAGACTTCTTCAAACATTTCGGTAAGTTCCGATCTGTTAAATCTTGAAAAGACGGTCTGGACGGCGGAAGAACTGGGCGTCGAGACAGTCACGGAAGATACCGTAGATCTGGTCTATCAGATCATCGGTTTTGATTTCGATCAGCTTTTTCAGGCTTTGATGTATGATAACCCTTATGCCTTCTACTGGTTCGATAAGACGAGCGGTGTTTCTTATTCGGGTCCGGGAAGATATACCAGCTCGAAGGTGATGATCAGCGGTAATTTCGATTTCTGGTTCTCTGTTTCTGAAGAATATGCGGGAAGTGAAGAATATACACTTGATACTTCGACCGGCGAAACGATAACTCATGCGATCACAAAGGCGCAGAATATCGTAAATCAGTATTCAGACAGTTCAGATCTTGATAAGCTCTATGCATATAAAAATGAGATCTGTAATCTTGTTTCTTATAATACTGCGGCAGCTCAGGGAGGCATTGCCTATGGCAATCCATGGCAGCTGATCTGGATCTTTGATGAAGATCCTTCGACAAATGTCGTATGTGAGGGCTATGCTAAAGCCTTCCAGTATCTTTGCGACCTGACTTCTTTTGATCGTAATGACATCTGTGCGTATTCGGTCAATGGTACGATGAGCGGCGGGACCGGTGCCGGCAGACATATGTGGAACATCGTTCACATGGATGACCGCAACAATTATCTTGTCGATGTCACCAACTGTGACAGCGGTACGATCGGTGCAGATGACAAGCTGTTCCTCGTTGGTGTCGGCGAGAATGGCGGAAGTGTAGAAGAGGGATATACTTTCAATATCGGTAATTCTTCGATTCTTTATAAATATGGCGATGAATGTAAACAGGCGTATACGAGCGATGAGCTTTCGATCGTGAATGGATCCTATGAGGGTCCTGCTGAGGAAGAAAGCGTCTTTTCTGTCGTTCAGGAAGCAGATACGCTTGATCTATTGATCACCGTCAATGATGAAGGACTCTATGATCATCTGGCAAACGGAAGCAATGCGGCTGTTTTGATCAATGATTCTTTCCGGATCACAAAAGATGCGGGTGCAAGCTATGGAGATTATTACTATGAGGTCAATGACGATCAGACGATAAAGATCTCACAGAAGGTCTTGAAGAATCGCAATATCCCAAGCGGCAATGCAACGATCGCCGTTGAATATGATGGAAGCAGGTATTCTTTTGATCTCCAAGATCTGAAAGCCTGCAAGGATCTGCCTGCCGATATAAGTATCACGGATTCGCAGGAAGGACTTGTGATCTCATCTGACGATGAGGAGTTTCTTTCTGCGATCGTAAGACCGTCTTCATATATCGATGGTCGAAATCAGAAACCGGGTATTGTGTCTGTTTTGGGAAGTGATTATCATTCGATCAATAATACATCGTTCACCACAGCGATGGGCTCATTCGAGAACATGGTATATGATGCTGATCTGAAACAAGTATTGATCACGACAGATGCTTTGAAGACTTTCAATGTCTACAACAGAAATGAGACGGTGACCTTTGAATTTGAAGTCTACGGCTATGTCATTGACAGGGTCGAAAGAAATATTAATATTACATCGGGATGTACCCCTCTTCCGGAAGAAGGGATCGATTATAGCGTATATCAGAATGCTGCCGGAGATATCGTCATCTATTCAGAGAACAAAGATTGGCTTAAATCGATGGCTGAGGCAAGGGAATATGACGATGTCAAAGTTCTGAAAGACGGCTCTGTTTTGAGTTTTGTAACACAGCAATATGAAGAAATTGACTTCTGGAATCGTTACGATACTTCGCAGGATCTCAAGAAGACAGAGATCTATTACGATGAAGCAGGCCAGAAGATCTTTATTCCTTATTCCGTCGTTGTGGAACGCGGTATGAAAGAAGGTCAGGTCTTTAATTCTTTCTTTTTTGATACATATGGATACCAGAATCTTACCAGCAGAGATGACGGACACGAACTGGTGATCGAAAGAGGCGCCGACAGCCGCAAGACATATGCGATCCTTGAAAACGGGAACCTGCTGTTTTTCAACAGCGTCGATTTGTATGAAAACGGCAATACCTATGATGTGACGATCAATGGTGATGTCCATCACGGCATCGTTTATTCAGGGTTTGAATCCCTGCGGGCAAGCGGTGAATCGCTTCCTTGGTCGTCTGCAGTCTCTGAGATCGTCTCGGTAGACGTAGCGGAAGGGCATACCGTCACTCCTGCCACGATGGAAAGCTATTTCTCCAGCATGAGCAATCTGACTTCTGTCGATCTGAATGGCTTTAATACTTACGATGTCAAAGACATGTCGAGATTGTTTGCGCGCTGTTCTTCTCTGACACAGATCGATATGACGATGTTGGATACAGACCTGGTCCATAACATCGACAGCATGTTCTTCTTCTGCCGTTCTTTGAAAGATCTGAATTTATGCCCGTTCAACAACGTGTTTTCGATGAATGCGGTCTTCAATATGTGCACTTCTTTGAAAGAAGTCGATCTTTCCCGTTTTGATACGATGCAGGTCCAGTCGATGGCAGATCTGTTCTCGATGTCAGCGATCGAATCGGCAGACTTCACGTATCTGAATACGGAAAATGTTTCCGATATGAGAGGGATGTTCTATTCTACGAAGTTTACTTCACTTGATCTGTCAAGTCTGAATACATCTTCTCTTACGAATATGGAAGAGATGTTTGCATACTGCCCGAATCTGAAGCAGATCGATCTGAGCAGTTTTGATACATCACAGGTATACGATATGTCCGGGCTTTTTGCCAACAGCCCGAATATCACTTCGGTCACGCTTGGCCAGGGCTGGACGAATTGGTCGGATGATGCTTATCTGCCGCAAGGAAACTGGACAAAGGATCTTTTACGCAAGAGCGAAACAGAATTGTATAACGAATATCCCCAGCACGCCGATGAATGGTATGGACAATGGGTATTGGATAATCCGGCCTATGCAGTATTGACGGAGGCAGGAGATCTTATCTTCTTCAGAAGTTTTGAAACGTATGAAAACGGCAGCAGCCAGTCTGTTTCGGATGTCAAAGGAAATACATATGAAGGTATCGTTTATGCCGGGATCGAATCTATGGAATGTGAGAGCGAGTACGATGAGCAGCAGGAGCGTATGGTTTATACGACGCCTTGGTTCGAAGAAAGAAGCCTGATCAAAAAGGTCTATGTCGCCGATGGACTTAGCATTGCTCCTGTTTCTTTAAAATACTGGTTCACCGGCTGTTCCAATTTGGAATCATTCAGTTCCAAGGGTTTTGATACTTCTGCGGTAGAAAACATGACAGAAATGTTTGGAAGCTGTTCCTCTTTGCAGAGCCTGGATCTGAGTGGTTTTGATGTTTCTGCCGTTACCAATATGTCAAGAATGTTCCAGGGCTGCCGTTCCCTCACTTCTCTTAATCTGAACGGCTGGAATGCCAAAAACGCTGTACAGCTCAGCGGCATGTTCCAAAGCTGTCTGAAACTGCCAAGCGTCGATCTGAGTGTTTTTGATCTGAGCATTGTCGAAGATATGTCTTCAATGTTCTCCAACGCCGGCGTAACGCAGCTGGATTTCGGTAACTTCACGACATCGAATGTCTTAAATATGGCTTTCATGTTTGAAGGGACAGCCAGTCTGCAGACTCTGGATCTGAGTGCACTCCACACACCGTATCTCAACGATACACGTTATATGTTCTATGGTTCGGCGGTCCGTTCTTTGGATATCAGCAATCTGAATATTTCATGTGTCGAACGGATGACTGACATGTTTGGTCTGATGAATGAACTTAAGAGCATCACGTTAGGAGTTGATTTTGGAAACTGGGATGATGATGCAAGACTTCCGGAGGGCACCTGGACCAAAGGTGATCTGTCACTGACGGAGAAAGAACTGCAGCAGGGTTATGATGCGAACGCTGAAGAATGGGCAGGCACCTGGACTTTGAAGGAAGAAAGTGTAGAACCGGGTCACGCATATGCGATCCTGACCGATCAGGGAGAACTGATCTTCTTCAGGGATGCAAATGAATATAATAATGGCGATACGTATTCTGTCACGATCGATGGTGTCGATCAGACGGGTACAGTTTTTGCCGGATTTGAAGATACAGAAGAGATCGTTTTTGCCAGCGATGTTCCATGGTACGCACATAGAAATGAAGTAAGTTCTGTTTCGATCGCTTCGGATACTGTGATAACTCCTTTGACGGCCAGATACTGGTTCAGCGGTATGAACAATGCCGTAAGTTTTGATCTGAATGGTCTGGATATCTCTGAAGTTACGGAAATGACGATGATGTTTTCGAACTGTTCCTCGATCGAAACTCTGGATCTGAACTTCTTGGATACGTCAAATGTTCATTATATGAACCGCGCATTCAAAGGATGCACGAAACTGTCGTCATTAGATATAAGCGGTTTTGATACTTCAAACGTTGAATCGATGACTGCTTTGTTTGAAGATGACAGCGCTTTGAAGCAGATCACTTTAGGGAAAGGCTTTAAAAACTGGGCAGATGATGCAAGACTGTCAGAGGGCACCTGGGTCAATGGCGATCTGTCTCTGACGGAGACAGAACTGCAGCAGGGTTATGAAGAAAATGCCGAAGAATGGGCAGGCACTTGGACTTTGAAGGAAGAAGCAAGCCTCAAGAAAGTTCCGGAAGGCCTTAAGATCAAAGAGGCCGATCATGATGGGATCCATTTCTATTTCGAGGAGATGGATGAAGAAAAGCGTGCATATTTACAGAATCTGACAGTTGCAACAGAATACAACCACTATACCGGTGAGCAATATTCCGAAGGAAGCTATGTCGATATTCATGATGGAAACGGTAACTGGGGCATTCATGCCGGCAATATGCATGGAACCAATACAGAAAATAATGATGAGAATTTCATTGAAATGCTCGTATTGTCAGAAGATGGAAGTGATCTGTACATTCCATGGGAAGTGATCATGACCGAAGGGTCTTTGATCCCTTTGAGTGAGCCGTATTACTTTACGTTGCATGCGGTGGGTTATGAAGATGAAAATCTGGTGAAAGAAGATGGCCTGCAATATGGCAAACTTCCTCTGATATCAGATTTTGAGGTCAATGTATCTCTCGATGAGGACAATAACCTTTATGTCCGTTCAAATGACGAACAATGGCTGGAGGCATTGTGCAAGGTCAATGAATATGATGAACAATACAATAGCACGGTCAAGGGAAGCTATCTCTACTTTAAGAATGCTGAAACTGGCATAGAGACAGTCTTTTTCAACAGCCGTTATGCCAATGGCGGCGAGAGCATTCAGCTGCAGCTTCATAGAGATGAAAACGACGAAGCTTATGTTTTGATCAGCGGTGAAACGCTTGAACGGTTCTCCAGAGAAGCAGCAGGAAAGAAATTCTCGTTCCGTTTCAATGTATATGGATATCTGATGTTCAGCACAGATAAGGAAACGGAAGGCGGCTATGTGCAATTTGATGAGGCCAAGAATTATCCGGAAGATGTCAGGGTCCGCATCAATGCGGATAGAGATATCGAGATCCTTTCTTCTGATCAGGATTGGCTCAACGCATTAAATGAAGGAACCATCGCTTTTGATGGAAATAAGAGTGTATTCGGTGGGTCTGAGCTGAAACTTGAACAGGGCAGAGCGATCTTCGCGAAAGAAAAGATAACTCAGTGGGCTCTGACAGACGGAACTTACAAGATGAGCCTCAATGCGGAGGGTTATGATCCTTGCAAGAGAACGATCGATCTGAGCGGTTATGTCATAGTTCTGGTTGAAGAAGTGATCGCCTATAGTGAAAATGGTGACCTGATCATTGAATGCGGTGATCCGGATTATCTTTCTGCTTTGGCGCTGCATTATGTTCATGAGGTCGAAAATGGTGAGTTAAGACGTGTATCATATGGCAGCCAGGTGAATCTGTTCTATCCGGATGAAGGCATCTATTGTTACTATCTGAACAGCGAAACGAATTATCTTGATGCAGGAAACACTCTTTTTGAGACGTATATGCAGCTGGAAGATGGTCGTATCGTCATTCATAAAGCAGATCTTCTGAAAGACAGCAATGTCCATGACAGTGATAATGTCACACTTATCCTTCATGCCTATGGTTATGACGATGTCGTTGTAAGCGGCGTTTCTTTGTCCGGTCTGGATCAAGAGGAACCTGATATCGATATCGTACAGGATCCGGAGACCGGTGATCTTTTGATCAGCTATGATCTGGCGTGGTTAGAAGAGCTGCAAGCTTTAGAAACATATAACAGTGTTCAATTCCCTGTTTCCGGAACACAGGTCCGTTTCGATGATTGTGAATACATAAGCTTTGTCTATGAAGATGATGTGCTGAGCGGCATGAAGATCGCTTATGAAGGTCTTCTTGCAAATCATGTGCCTTCAAATGAAACGCAGATCCTCTTCCCGCAGACAGAAACCTATGAATCGTTCAGCGTCGATATCTCCGATCTGCACTTAAGTGCCTGCAAGGAGGTACCGCAGGGTCTCAAGGTATTGGAGGAAGAAGAGGGGATCCGCTTCTATTTCGATGATCCGGGACAGGAAGAACTGGATTTCTTAAAAGCACTTCAGGCAAAGACCTACAACGATCGTAATGAGTACAAGACGATCAACCGCGGCAGCAGCATCACTTTCCGAAGTGACAGCATCTACAGCCATTTCTATAATCCGTGTGGTATAGATACACAAAGCGGAAAAGAATACGATGGCACGATCATGATCGCAGCTTCTGCAGACGGGTCTTATGTCTATATCCCTGCTGAGGTGATCTTGGACAGCGGCAGTCTCTTGAATACGGAAGAAGTACTGTCAGTATCTGTTGAAGCATATGGCTATGTATCTTTTGAGGCACTTGAGTTAGACGGTTTGCGTTATGCCAAGGTGCCTTTGATCGATGGTTTCTATCTGGATGCATCTCTTGACGAAGACATGAACCTGATCATCCGTTCCAATGACCAGGTATTCATCGAAGCCTTAGGCAAGATGACTATCTATAACGAATATGAGATCGTCACGGAAAGAGGCGGTGCTTTTGGAATGATGTCTGAAGAGGGTAATTACATCTACTTCCCGCACAGCCACCATACCGGCTATATTAACGCTTCGGAAAACAGTTATGAATTAAGGACTGATGAGAGTACGGGTGAAAAATACATCTTTGTCAGCGTGGACGATCTGATCGAGCGTTTCGGTGATGCCGGGGAAAGCAGTGTCGCAGGAAAGAAGTATCGTTTCGATCTCAATCCGTACGGACATCAGGGCTATTACAGCAGTTTTGATGTCGAAGGCGAATATGTCGTATTCACCGGAGAACTTGTCAGAAGCGTTCCGGATCTGAATGTCTATGAAAACGAGAACGGCGATATCGTCATCGAGGCAGTGGAAGCAGATGATGCGTATCAGCGATACCTTGATTCTTTCCTGAATGGGGAAAAGAACTATATCGGCCTATCGGATGAAAATGTCATGCATGTCTTCTATCCGCCTGCCGCTTATAATTCAAAAGATATCACAGTGACGGATAGGAAGATGATCGTTGCCAACTCTTTGCTGCTGGACCGCAATATTTCAAACGGTCAGCGCAGATTATCGATCAAGACGATCGGTTACAGCGAATTTGTGGTGGATATCGTCTTGCAGAAAGCCTGTCAGATACCGCCTGAAGATGTGGAACTTTCGATCGATGAAGATCTCGATCTGATCATCACTTCGAATGATGCTGCGTATCTGAAGGCTCTGTCAGAAGGTTCGATCTATTTCAGAGGCAATTCATTCAGAGGCGAAGCCGGAAATTCGATGCTTCAGCTTGAAGAGGGTCAGGTCGTCATAAAGAAAGAAGATCTTTCTTCTTTAAGCATTCCGGATGGTGACTACGAAATCGATCTGAAGGCTTATCACTATGGCGAAGTGGACAAGACCATGCATCTCAGCGGTTATCTTAAGGTCCTTACAGCAGATGTATATGTAAGTATCGATACAGGCGAACTGATCGTTGAAAGTGATGATATTGAATTTTTGAACGCCTTAGCTAAGACGAATATTTCCGAATTCAAGGATGGTGTCTACAGGGATATCGTCCGCGGCGGCAGGATCATTCTGAATGTTGGCGACAGATATATTTATTTCAATAACGATCACTATACGCAGGATGGCAGGGTCTATGAGTCTTATCCTTTGGAAGTGACAGGCAATCAGATCATATTGCCTAACAGCATGTTGATAAACAATGTCTATATCTATGACTGTGATGATGCAAAAGTCACCCTTTCTGCTCCTGGCTATGAAGACCAGGTCTTTGAAAATGTCGTCATCAGTAATGTCAGAGAGAACTTTGTTCCGGATGATGTGACGATCGATTTCAAAGAAAACGGGGATCTGTATATCTCTTCTTCCTATAAGGAGTGGTTAGAAGCCTTGTTGGTGGAAACGATCGATGATCCTGATGATTACATCAATGGCGGCCTGATCATCTTCAGAAATGATTCTTCTTGGAATGGTATCAGCAATCTCAAGAGCCTTGATCATGATTGGATCGAATATCTTGAAGAAGAAGGACAGATCCGCCTTTCTGCTGATGCAATGAAGGAATTCGGCCTTCTGAATGGCGAATATGAACTGCTGCTGCGTCCGAGCGGTTATGTGGAATCTTCATTTGGCACTTTCGTTATTCAAAACGCATTGAAGAAGCCTGCATTCGAAGTAAGCGTCAGTCTAGATGAAGATCAGGATATCGTGATCGAATGCGAAGACGAAGACTACCTTAATGATCTGGTGAATGATGAAAGAAGCTATGCGGAGATCGATAATGGTGAGCAGAATCATCATATCGATCATGGAGATTTCGTGTTGGAATCCGGCAGAGTACGTATCAGCAAGCAAGTCCTGATCTCCCTTGGAGTTCAGGCTGGCGAATATACGATACATGTTTTCCCATACAATTATGTCAATTCCCATCACAGTATCACGATTCCGGAATATGGCAAGGAAGTTTCAGGCCTTGTCAGAGTCGATGGGGAAGATGGAAACCTGCTGATCGAAAGTGAAGACAGTACTTTCCTGTCTGCTTTGGAAAAAGTGACAGTGAAAGATGGCGAATCCGTTCTGGAAGAGGGCGGTTACATCGAGGTCATCTGTGATGATGGCAATATCTATCACATCATGAACAGCCGCTATGAGGATACAGGCAACGAATTCATCTATTATTCTGTGGATGGAGATCATATCCTGATCAAGAACGATACGATCTTAGCTTATGGCATCACGAATTCGCAAAACGCGACAGTGGTCTTACATGCGCCAGGCTATCTGCCTGTAACGATACAAGGTGTCGTGATCAAAAATGCGATCGATCCGGATGTGCCGGAAGATATCGAAGTATATGTCGATGAAAACGGCGATCTGATCATCAGCTCGGAAGATGGTGATTGGCTGAATGCGATCTGCGAACCGCTGGTCCATGATGAAACACCATTCATGAGAGGCGGAAAGATCGTTCTGATCGGCGAGGATGGACAGGCAAGAGAACTTTCCAACAGCGAGGAAGAAGAGGTCTATTCTTACCAGGATGGCAAAGTCGTATTGAGTGCTTTGAAGCAGGTCGAATTGAAGATCTATAACGGAAGCTATCAGGTCATTCTGCGGCCATACAAATATCC
Source organism: Erysipelotrichaceae bacterium (assembly GCA_045540935.1). Lineage (GTDB taxonomy): Bacteria > Bacillota_I > Bacilli_A > Erysipelotrichales > Erysipelotrichaceae > Colivicinus. The sequence continues at coordinate 27,083 of JAZQIF010000200.1, forward strand.
GGTGTTCACGGCATCGGAACAGGTCGTTCTGACAGAAGGCTATGGCTATGAGCCGGATGATGTTTCGATCGAGCAGAGAAACGAAGGTATCTTCATCTATTCCATCGATGAAAGATGGATGCTGACCCTTTTGAATGACGAAAGAAGTATCATCAAGCTCAAGAACAGTGACAACGAATATCTCTTCAACGGAAGCGATCTGGTCGAAGAAGAAGGCCAGCTGCTGCTTCCGATGAGCAAGATCCGCTCAGCTTCAGTCAAGGGTGGAAATTACACGATATATCTGTATCCGTATGCCTATGACGGTTCCTATCAGAATGACATTACGATCATCGATCCGGCTGATCTGAAACCGGAGATCAAGGTCGGATATCATGGCGCAGAACTGCTGCAGGCGGGAAGCGCCGTGGAATTCACAGGAGAGATACAGGCCTCGGATGATTATATCGAGTCCTGGGATTGGACGTTCTCGGATGGATATACGGATTCAGGCAAGCTGAGCATCCATTCCTTTGACGAGGCTGGTGAATATGAGGTCTATTTGAAGGTGACGGATGTCTTTGGCGAAGTTTATGAAAACAAGGTCATAGTTCAAGTCATCGATTGTGAAGAAGAAGATTCTTCCTACACGCTGATTGATTTCAATGTTGTCAACAGCGATGACGGATACAGTGTTGAAAATGCGCTGATCCTGATGGAGAGCGAAGAAGAATCTTATGAGATCAGCGTCGAATCCGGGTATGCAAGGGCGATCATCAAAAACGGCAGCTATACGATAAGTGCGACTGCCGATGGCTACATGGTACGTACCTACACACTGGATATCGAAGGCGGATATCTCGATCAGGTGATCAGCCTCTATGCGACAAGCATCATGTCCGGTGAGATCACCTGGAGGGAGATGAGCCTTGAAGAGATCAAAGAAGCCGGGATCGATGTCAATGCGCCAGGCAACCAGCACGTCTATGAGTTCACGACGACCTTCACATTTACGGCAGGCCTGAGCGAATATGAGGTCAGCTATCCGACACATAAGAATGAAAACGGAGTGATCGTCGGCGTAAGACCGGATCCGATCCATATCAACATCGGCGGCGGCGGCGGAAACGACGACAACAAGGGCGGAAAGTCGGGCGTGACCGTCTATCCGATCTCCGAGAAGTTTGCGATGGTC
>JAZQIF010000201.1:0-11776 GCA_045540935.1 Erysipelotrichaceae bacterium
GGAGATGAAGGCATCGCCGCCTTGTTCAAGATGCAAGGAGATCTTTTCGATCAGAGCTTCCATCGTTTCTTTTTCCATGACGCCGAAAGATGCCACACTGCGGTTTTCCGAGACGTCGGAATAAAAACAATAGCGGCAGCGCAGGTTGCACAGTGAGGAAGCCGGCTTGATGAGGACGGAGATGTTTTTCCTTGTTTTCATATCAAAATTATATCATTTAAGGTATTTTTTCGTTAAAAATGATTGAAACGTGTCAAATTTTGTTGACAACCCTTTCATATGATAGATAGAATAATATTGTAATCATATTTGAAACGTTTCAAATAGAGGAGGGACCTTATGAAAGCTGTAATGCTGATGTATGACACTTTGACAAGGAACTATTTACCGAATTATGGTTGTGATTTTTCGATCATGCCTAACTTCAAAAGGCTCGCTGAAAAGACAGTGACCTTCGATGAATTCTATGGCGGATCGATGCCTTGCATGCCGGCCAGGAGAGAACTCCATACCGGCAAGTACAACTTCTTGCACAGAGGATGGGGACCGTTAGAACCATACGATGATTCTCTGCCGGAAGCTTTGTCCAAGAACGGCATCTATACTCATCTGGTCACCGACCATTCCCATTATTGGGAAGACGGCGGCTGCACATACCATGGAAGGTATTCTTCCTGGGAAGGCTTCCGCGGACAGGAAGGCGACCGTTTCGTCCCGCAGGGGGAAGCGGATCTCAGCCTGAACGAATGTCCTTTGAACAAGAAAAACATCTCCGCTGTCCAGCACCTGGCCAACCGTACCAGGATCCGCGGTGAAGAAGATATGCCATCGGTACAGACCGTATCGGCAGGGATCGACTTCATCGATCATTATTTCGACAAAGACAACTGGCTGCTTCAGATCGAATGTTTCGATCCGCATGAACCGTTCTATGTACCGGACAAGTACAGAGAGCTTTATGACTGCTGTGACTCAAAACAGGCCTTCAACTTCCCGGCCTACACTGCCGTAGACAACAAGTATACGGAAGAACAGATCCATGATCTCAGAAAAGAATACTGTGCATTACTGAGCCTGTGCGATGCACAGCTTGGCAGAGTCCTGGATGCCTTCGACAAGTATGATCTGTGGAAGGATACGATGCTGATCGTCAATACCGATCACGGCTTCTTCCTTGGCGAACACAACTTCATCGGCAAGAACATGCCGCCGATGTATGACGAAGTCATCCATACGCCGTTCTTCATCCATGACCCGAGATCATCTCACGACGGAGAAAGAAGAAGTGCTGTCTGTCAGACCGTTGACATCGTCCCGACACTCTTGAATTACTTCGGTGTCGAGGAGTTCAAAGAAATGGATGGAAGAGACATCACACCGGTCATCGAAAACGATGAAAAGATCCATGATCAGATCTTATACGGTGTTCATGGCGGCCAGATCAATGTCTATGACGGACGTTATGTTTACATGAAGGGATCGGTCAATAAGGATATGCCGGTCTATAATCTGACGCTGATGCCGACCAATATGCGCGGTTTCTTCCCGAAAGCGGAGCTCGATCAGGCAACACTGGTCGATGGCGGCAGATATTCACATCACACGCCGGTACTTCAAGTACCTGCGTACCATCACATGGGATCGTTCGTACAGTGGCCAGATGCCCTCTACGACAAGAAAAACGATCCGGATCAGGAAGTCAATATCGACGATCCTGAACTTATCAAGGATATGACTGGCAAACTGGTCAAAGCGCTTGAAGATGCCGATGCACCGGACTGGCAGTTTATCAGATTAGGCATAAAAAAAGTTATTTAAGGAGGAAAAAATGAATAACGAAAAAATGACTGCTTTCATGCAGGAAAAGGTCATGCCGCTTGTCAACAAATTTACGGGGTTCCACTTTGTAAGATGTATGCAGCAGGGTATCGTCGCTTGTACCAATGCGACCATGATCGGTTCCATCTTCATGTTATTGCTGATCCCACCGTTCCCGGCTGAGATGTCCGGAGGACTGGTCGATGCATGGAGGAATTTCTCAGCTGCCAATGCCGGTATCCTGAACTTAGGTTATACATTGGGTACCAATCTTGCCGGTTTCTACATTCTGATCGGTATGGTCAATGCGGTCTGCACGATCGACAAGCTTCCGGTCGTCAACAATGTCGTCATGGCGATCCTCGCCTTCCTGTTCTTGCACAGTAACATCGTTGATGGCAATCTCACGATCGGTTTATTAGGTGCACAGGGTATGATGGCTGCCATCATCGTCGGCTATTTCATCCCTCTTCTCAATGAATTCTTCAAGAATCATGGTCTGAAAGTCAAGATGCCGGATTCCGTTCCGCCGTTTGTTTCCGAACAGCTCGAAGACATGCTTTCCAGCTTCGCAGTCATGATCGTCGTCATCATCGTCAAGCTGATCTTCGGTGCATTTGGTACGACACTTGCACAGTTCATCAACATGCTGTTTGGCCCTCTGTTCTCCGGTGCGGATACGCTGTTTGCTGTATTGGTCTACTGCATCCTGGTCAGAGTCTTATGGTTTTTCGGTATCCATGGCAACGCCGTTGCAAACGCAGTCGTCATGCCGATCTTAACGATGGCTTCCGTTACCAACACTGAGGCAGTCGTTGCCGGTGGCAAACCTTCGGTCATTTTCAACGGTAACTTCCAGCAGTGGACGACCCAGGGCATCTTATTCATCGTCATCGCTATCCTGATCGTTGCGAAATCTCAGCAGCTCAAGGCTCTGTCAAGAATCGCTCTGGTTCCGGCATTAGTCAACATCGGTGAACCTCTGACGTTCGGTCTGCCGCTCGTATTGAACTTTGATATCTTCGTTCCGTATATCATCGTCTTCGCACTTTGCGGTTTCACACCTTATATGGCTTGCAAACTCGGACTGATGAATATCCCTTACGTCGGTGTTCCGTTCACTCTTCCGGCGATCATCAAGGTCTTCTTCATGTCCATGGACTGGAGAGCAGTCGTTGTATATCTGGTCAACGCTGTTGTCTGCGTTCTGATCATGATCCCGTTCATTAAGAAATACGACGCAAAGCTTTTAGCTCAGGAAAAAGAGGCTGAAGCTGAATAATTAAAGGAGTTTCATGTCTGCTCTGATCATCATATTAAAAGTAATCCTTGCAGTCATCGCGATCATCCGGATCTATATCACACTTCGTTTCAAACAAAGTGACAGAAGCGCAAAGTTTTCTTTCGAGCTGATGTCGATGCTGGAAGTGGATGCCGTGATCGGTATGAGCCTCATATCTCTGCTTGCGGCGATCGATGAAAGATCCTATGGGTTTACGGTCGGCTTGCTGATCGTGACGATCCTGTTGAATATCTCACATCTGTTCAGGGTCATCATTGCCGGCGATAAGAGGATCCTGATCGGTCCGTATGATTACGACTTAAAGGATATCAAGGGAATGAACAGTTCCAGGATCACGCTTCACGTCTTTGTCAAAGGCGGAAAGAAGATCGATGTGATCGTTCCTTTGACCATCAATGACACGATCAGAAAGATGAAATACATCCGAAAGTAAAAAAATAGTTTAAAAAAGGAAAGGGCAGATTCTTCTTCTGCCCTTTCTTGTATAAAATATAAGTATGGTTTCGATCAAAGATATCGCAAAAGAATTAGGCCTTGCCGTATCGACTGTTTCGATGGCGCTCAATGACAACCCCAAGATCGCCGAAGAAACCAGGAAACTGGTCCATGAAAAGGCCAGGGAAATGAAATACGTGCGAAACGGCGCAGCTGTCGACTTGCAGAAGAAGAAAACGAATCTGATCCTTCTGGTACTTTACGATGCTTCCAGGTCTTTCTTTTCCTATACGATCAAGGCGCTTCAGGAAGCTACGTCCAGGATAGGCTATGATTTTCTGATCTCGACGACCTATGGCGGTCATTCGGACACGGCCTATCGTTATATCAGAGAAAGAAGGTCGGATGCCGTCATCGTCTATACCAAGACGATCGAAGACGGGCTGCTGGCGGAATGCGCTTCGAAAGATTTCCCGATCTTCGTTTTAGGACACGACGCAGGCAAAGACAATCCTTATGTCAGAAGCTTTCTTTTCCAGGATAAAGAGGTCCCTTTGGATACTTGCGAATATCTGATCGAAAAAGGACATAAGAGGATCGGTTTCGTTACCGGTTTTGCGGAGTCTTACGGAACGATCCGTTCGATGAATGGATATCGTCTGTCGATGAAGAACCACGGGCTTGCGATCGATGAGTCGCTCATATTCGACGCGAAAGGAAGCTCTTCGGAAGACGGCTATCGGGTCACGGAAGAAAGCATTTTAAGCAGGATCGATGATATGGATGGCATCATCTTCTCCAACGATGATGTCGCCGTAGGAGCCATGAAGTGTTTTAATGATCATCATATCGCCATTCCCGAAAGGCTTTCGGTCATCGGCAAGCACAATATCCCGGCTTCCACGACCACCAATCCGCCTTTGACGACCTCGACGACTGTCTCTGAATACGAGGGATATTATATGGATCTGATCCGCTGCCTGGATTCCTATATCAAAGAAGAGCCTGATAAAAAGATCGAAGAAAAATTAAGAGCTTACCGTTTCGAAACGCTCATCATCGAAAGAGAAACGGTCAGAGATCTGAATTCATAGAAAACATATCAATTTTATAACTGCATATCAGTTCATGAGACTTTGTGAAAGGAGTTTTTTTTGACTGTTTTAAAAAGTGATTTTTTATGGGGCGGGGCAGTTGCCGCCAATCAATGTGAAGGTGCCTGGCTGGAAGATGGCAAGAAACCGAACATCACCGATGTGGTCGTCGGCATCAATTCCAAAGAACCCGGATTGAAATGGAATGAAGAAACGGGAAAATGGGAAATGTGCCTGGATGAAGACAAAGTCTATCTTTCTCATGAAGGCATCGACTTCTACCACCGCTATAAGGAAGACCTGGAACTCATGAAAGGCATGGGCTTCAACTGTTTCCGTACGTCGATCGCCTGGGGCAGGATCTATCCGCTGGGTGATGAAGATGAACCAAATGAGGCGGGTCTCAGGTTCTATGACGATCTGTTTGATGAAATGCTGAAGCTGGGCATGGAGCCTGTGGTGACATTGTCACATTATGAGACGCCGCTTCATTTAATGACCGAATACGGAGGCTGGATCGATAAGAGGATGATCGGCTTCTGGATGAATTATGTAAAGACCGTCTTTGAAAGATACAGGGGCAAGGTGCATCTGTGGCTGACCTTCAACGAGATCAATAACATGCTGCGCCGTCCCGTCATCTCAGCCGGCATGATGTCTGTTCTGCCGCAGCATAAAAACGATCCGTTGAAGGTATCGGATGAAGAAGTCTGGCAGGCTTACATGAATCTTCTGGTCGCCAACGCAAAGACGGTGAAGTTAGGACATGAGATCGATGAAAACAATAAGATCGGCTGCATGATGTCTTCTTCGGCGGTCGCGACCTATCCGTTTACCTGCGATCCGGAAGATGTCTATGGAGCCTATGAGATCACCAGGTTTGCGAATTACTACTTTTCCGATCCATTCTGTCTGGGTGTCATTCCGGGTTACGTGAAACGCTTATGGAAAGAAAAAGGGATAGAGCCCGAATATGACGAAGAAGATCTTAAACTGATCAAGGAACATACTGTTGACTTTTACTCCTTCAGCTACTATCTGTCCGGGACCTATTCCCATGAAACGGACAATATCTTCGATACCGGCGGGGTCAGAGGAAAGAAGAATCCGTATCTGAAATATGAGGCGCCGAAACCCTGGAACTGGCCGGTCGATCCCCTGGGGCTTCGCTATGTGCTCAACGTCTTATATGACCGCTATCATCTGCCGTTATTCATCGTGGAAAACGGCATCGGTCTTGACGAAACGCCGGATGAAGAAGGAAATATCGATGATCCGTTCCGCATGGTCTATATGAAGGAACATATCGAACAGATGAAAGAAGCGGTCAGAGACGGTGTCGATCTGATGGGCTATCTTTACTGGGGCCCGATCGATATCGTTTCTGCCGGGACCGGTGAGATGAAGAAACGCTACGGTTTCATCTATGTCGACCGCCACAACGACGGCACGGGAACTTTGAAGCGTTCAAAGAAAAAGTCCTATGACTGGTATAAGAAAGTCATTGCCAGCAACGGCGAAGATCTTGATCTTCTTTAAATAATGAAAATACCCTCCCAATCGGGAGGGTATTCCTGTATAGGGCAGGGGAAAAGTCAGTCTTTCTTATATTTTTCGACGACCGCTTCCATCAGGATCTCGATCAGGACGAAGAAGATCGCCTGATCATCCAGGAAGGAGGCGTAGGAATCTTTGGAGATCCTCGGTACGACGACATATTCGTTGATCTTCTTGCGGAACGGCAGAGAAGGGTTGGCAGTGATGAAGATGATGTTGTGGGATTTGTCCATATATTCTTTCATGTCGGTCGAAAAGAATTTGGTGTTGTCTCTGGTCGAGAAGATCACGAAGACATCGTCCGGATGGCTTGCGGCAAAAAGGTCACCGATGACTACACTATCGCATTCCGAACAGACCTTGGAGATACCGATCCTGGAAAGACGCTGCTTGAACTGGCAGGCGGAATTGTAGGAACGGTTGAATCCGAAGATCTTGACCGTATTTGCCTTGACGATCATATCGGCGATCCTCCTGATCTGTTCGCGGTCGAGGACTTCCGCCATCTTCAGGATGTAGTCGGAATAGGTCCTGGTGATCATCCGGATCGGGTCGTGGTCCTTGTCTTCTTCCATTCCGCCGTTGTAGGAGACCATGAAACGGGCAAGTTCATATTTGAATTCGATGAAACCGGAATAACCGATCCTCTGGGCAAAACGGCTGAGGGCCGATTTGGAAGAACCGGTCTTTTTTACCAGATAATCCATCGTCTGGGTGACGACGTCATCGGGATTGTTGATGATGTAGACTGCGATATCTTTATCGGTCTTGGTGAGATCCTCATAATAGGACTGGATCTGATCTAACGGATTATTCATAAAGCTTATCTCCTGATTCTATTTTATATCGTTTTAAAATAAAAATGAAACAAATTTTAAAATATGTTTTAAAAATATATTGAAATGTATTTTAAAAATGATATGATGGAAGTACAAAGAGCTGACAAAGCTCACGAAGGGGGATCCATAATGGATAAATTTACTGAAAAACTGCAGTCCATCCTGATTCCGATTTCTCAGAAGGTTTCTGAAAACAAAGTCCTGAAGGGAATCAGCGGCGGCTTCTCCGCAATGTTGCCGGTCGTCATGGTAGGTGCGATCTTTACATTGCTGAACTCATTAAATATCGGTTTCTATCAGAACCTGATCACTTCGATCGGTCTGAAACCGCTGCTGGCGATTCCGTCCCAGTACACGACAGATATGATCTCTTTATATGCTGTCTTCTGTATCGCAAAGGCTGAAGCCAAGGTCTTCGGTATGGATGATTCCGACTGTACTGCTTCCGGTCTTATCGCATTGATGTTCTTCCTCATCCTGATCCCGTTAGGTGTCAGCGGCACGAGCGAAGGCGTTACCGTAAACGTTGCAGGAGCTGTTCCTACAGCATACTTAGGTTCCAGAGGTCTGTTCACAGCCATGATCTTAGGTATCCTGATTCCGCGTTTACACTATGTATTCGTCAAGAACAACATCACGATCAAGATGCCGGAAGGCGTTCCTGAGATGATCTCCAAGTCATTCGCTGCTATGATCCCTGCGATCTGCATCGGTACTGTTGCTGTCGTCGTCCGTTTCTTATTCGGCCTGACTTCCTACGGTTCTGCTACCAACGCGATCTACGGTATCTTACAGGCTCCGCTGAACGCACTGACTTCCAATCCGTTCACATTCTTACTGCTCTTAGTCATCTGCAACCTCATGTGGTTCTTCGGTATCCACGGTGGTATGGTCGCTAACCCGATCCGTATGGCTTTATATACGCAGGCTACTTTGGCCAACCTGGAAGCTTATGGCGCCGGCCAGGAACTTCCTAACATCGTCGTCAATACCGCTTGGTTCGGTATGGGCAACATCGGCGGTTCCGCTTGTGCGATCGGTCTTTGCTTAAGCATCGCATTATTCGCAAAGTCTGAAAGATATAAAGCTCTCAACAAGGTTTCTTTACCGGCCGGTCTGGTATCGATCTCCGAACCGATGGTCTTCGGTGTTCCGATGGTCTTGAACCCAATCATGTTCATCCCGATGATGCTGGCTCCGACTGTAACATTCCTGCTCGGTTACTTCGCAATGTCCACAGGCTTGATGCCTTATCTGACAGGTGCTGAATTACCGAACGGCACTCCGATCCTTCTTGGCGGCTTCCTGGCATGGGGCGGCATCAAGGGTGCGATCTTCCAGGCAATCCTGATCGCTGTCTCGACTCTGATCTACTATCCGTTCTTCAAGATCCTTGACAATCAGGCTCTCAAAGAAGAAGCAGAAGGCGCAAAATCAGAATAATGTTGATATAAGCCGCTCCTGTTTCGGAGCGGCTTATTTTTAAAGGAGATCTATGACATATCAAAAGCTGTGGGCCGATATGCACTCCAATCTGCACCACGAGCAGATCGATCAGCTGCCGTTATGGCTCGAACATGCAAAAGCGAACATGGATTTCTGGCCGATCGCCTATTATCCGTTTCATATGCGCAAGCTGGAAAACGGATTTGCCGTAGAAGATGTCCATGAAAAAGATGTCCGTGATAAAGACTGGCAGATCATAGCGAAGACCTGCGAGAAAGAAAATCAGTCAGGCTTTGCGATGTTCATGGGCTATGAATGGCAGGGAAACGGCAAAGACGGCGATCACAATGTCTACTTTCTTCATAACGATGAGAAACAGGAACATCCTATGACCTATGAAGAGCTCAAGGAGATCTATCGGAATAAAGATGCGATCGCCATCGCTCATCATGTGGCTTATCAGCTGGGTTCCAGAGGAAAAAACTGGGACAGCCAGGATGATGAGTTCACACCGTTTGCCGAGATCTATTCTTCCCACGGCCTGAGCGAAAACGATCATTCTTCCATTCCCATGAACAGACATGTCCACATGGGTCCAAGGGTAAGTAATACGTCCTATGAACGGGGTCTTGAAAAAGGACACATCGTCGGCTGCATCGCTTCGGGAGATAATCATATCGTTCCGGGAACTTACGGATACGGGATGATGTGTGTCCTGTCGAAAGACAGGTCGAAAGAAGCGATCTGGGATGCATTGAAGAAACGAAGGGTCTATGGCGTATCCCACAGCCGCATCAAAGTCGATTATGCGATCGATGATCATATGATGGGCTCTGTCATGGCCTGTCATGGCAAGCACATCCTGAATGCCCATATCGAAGGAAGCGGCAGGATCGAAGAGATCCGGATCTTGAAAAACAACGAGCTCTATAAGATGATCCTTCCCAAAAGCAAGGAAAGTGAAGAGGATATCGTCACATTCAAGGTCAGGGTCGAATTCGGCTGGGGACCGGATATTCGGGTCTTTCCCTTAGAAACAAAGAAAAACTGGAAGGGAAGATTCTTCTGCAAAAATGGTAAGATCATAAGTGTAGAGAAATGTTTCAGCAATTTTCATCAGAAAGTGTCACAGATTAAAGAAGATGAGGTGTGCTTCGATCTGACGACCTATCAGACCAACGGTTCGGGAAAATGGATGGGTGCCTGCGTCGCGGCAAACGAAAGTCTGATCTTTGAGGTCAGTGCGCCAAAAGACGGGGAAGTCCTTCTTGAACTGGAAGAGAAGCGATACTGCCTGAAGATCTCAGATCTGCTTCATGATTCTTTGATCCTTGCCGATATGGAAGAAGCGGATGCTCTGATAAGAAGACATTTCGGAAAAGTGGAACATTACCGCAATGATCCCTGGTGGCATAACAGCTACAAGATCAAGATCCATCAGGCCTGCCTGAAGAAAGATTATGTCACGGATGTCAAAGAAGAGATCCAAGCGGATGAAACGTGTCAGTATCGGCTGATCATCCGACAGGAAAACGGAGATATGGCGTGGACTTCGCCGATCTTCATGAAAAATGAATAAAAACTGAAATACACCTTTTAAAACAAAAGATCTGAGGATCTTAGAAAGGCAAAGATATGGATAAAAAACCGAATATCTTATACTTTGTAGCCGATCAGATGCGTTCCGATACCCAGCATCATTTAGGCAACGAGGCTTCTGTCACGCCGAATCTTGATGCCTTGGTCAATGATGGCGTATCTTTCCGCAATGCCTATTGCCAGAATCCGGTCTGTGTACCATCCAGGTGTTCGTTCCTGACGGGACTGTATCCGCATACGACAGGACACAGGACGATGCATTTCCTGCAGAATCCGGATGAGCCCAACATCTTAAAGACGATGAAGGCAGCCGGCTACGAAGTGATCTGGATCGGCAGGAACGATATCGTTTCGGCAGACCGTTCCAAGATCGAGTACTGCGATGAATACTACGACGGCATCCACGAAGAGAACCGTGTCGAATTCATCAAGCACTCTTCCAATCTCGGGGCAATGGCAGGTCATGGAAATATTGAGAACTTCAACAAGGATATGTACTCCTTCTATTTCGGCAAGTGCGATCCCGAACATGCCGGCAAAGCCGATGTCGGCGGCGTCAAGGCATGTCTGGATTATCTTGACCGCAAAGCGAAAGAAGGAAATGACAAGCCGTTCTTCGTCTACTGCACGCTGATGTTTCCGCATCCGCCTTACATGGTCGATGAGCCATGGTACTCGATGATCGACAGGGAAAAGGTCAAGACCTTATGGCCGAGGAAGCCTTGGGTCGAAGACAAACCTTCGATGCTGAAAGAAACGGCAGACAAGATGGAACTTCACCATTGGGATGAAGACAGATGGGCAGAACTCAGAGCGACGTATCTGGCAATGACTGCCAAATGGGATTCCCAGCTTGGCGAAGTTACCGACAAGCTGAAAGAGCACGGTTTCTATGATGATACATCGATCTTCGTGTTCTCGGATCATGGCGATTACACAGGCGACTACGACATCGTCGAAAAGCTGCAGAACTGCTTTGAAGACGATCTGTCCAATATCCCGCTGGTCGTCAAACCGGCGAAACGCTTTGAAGTGTCACCGCGTATCTCTGATGCGTTAGTTGAACTGGTCGACTTAAGTGCAACAGTTTCCGAGATGACAGGTGTGGAACTTGGCTATGTACAGTATGGCAAATCCTTGCTTCCGGTCTTAGCGAAGGAACAGGAACACCGTGATGCAGTCTTCTGCGAAGGCGGAAGAGTCCACGGTGATATCCCATCCATGGAAGTCGGCCACAAGAATCCGAACGATGTCTACTGGCCAAGGATCTCTGTGCAGCAGGAAGAAGGTCCGCAGCACACCAAGGCTACGATGATCCGTATGGGCAATCTGAAATACATCCAGAGACTCTATGAAAGAGACGAATTATATGATCTTGAAAAGGACCCGGCAGAGATGGTCAACGAGATCGATAACCCGGCTTACAAAGAAGATGTTTTGAAGATGAAACTCAGAATGCTTGAATGGTACCAGGAAACAACCGATTTTGTACCAAACCGTAAAGATTTACGATAGAATATAATTAAATAAAGAGAGGTTAATTTATAATGAGAAACATCGTATTATTCTGCGCAGCAGGTATGTCCACAAGTTTATTAGTTACGAAGATGCAGAAGGCAGCTGAAGCTGAAGGTCTCGAGTATCAGATCGCAGCTCATCCGCTTTCCGAAGCTCCGACTTACGGT
>JAZQIF010000202.1:0-4060 GCA_045540935.1 Erysipelotrichaceae bacterium
CAGCAAGAAGATGACGTTGAAGTTGTTGATGTTGCCGATAAAGCTCGTGAGCAGATACGGACCTGTTACAAACAGCATGTACGGCAGCGTGATCTTGAAAAACTGCTGTATCGCATTAGCACCGTCGATCTTTGCGGATTCATAAAGATCGGCCGGAATGTTCATCAGGATACCTGTGACGATCAGCATCAGATACGGGATACCGATCCAGATATTGATGACGATGACCATGATCCTGGCAAGATTGGTGTCTTCCCAGAAACGGATGATGTGGCTCAGATCCGAGATCAGTCCGGTATTCAGAAGCATGCCGTTGACAAGACCGTTTGCCGAGAACATCTTCGATACGTACAGCAAGGAGATGAACTGCGGAACAGCTGATGTGAGGACGAGTATTCCTCTCCACATCTTCTTGAATCTGATGCCCTTCTTATTGATCATGATCGCCACAAACATGCCTAAGAAGTAGTTCGTGAATGTAGCGAAGAAAGCCCAGATCAGAGTCCATGACAGGATCTCTCCGAAGGCCAGAGACAATGAATTCTTGCCCAGGTTGAGATTGAACAGCGAATTGAAGTTATCCATGCCCACCCAGGTGAACAGATTCGAATAACCGTCATGTGCGCCGTCGTAATTGGTGAATGCGACAAGGATCATGAACAAGATCGGCAATACCGTGAAAAACAGGATACCGGTCAAAGGAAGTGCCAGAAGCGTCTTGTGGAACTCTTCATCGAGCAGTGATGACACATCTTCTTTGGTCGATTTGAGTTTCTTGCCCATGGCAAGGATCTGTTCCGAGATCTTATTCTGTTTTACGTTGACACGCCATGTGTAGATGAAAGCCAGGATGAAGATGACCGTCAGAACGCCATACAGAAGGCATTTGAACGAATCATCACCGGCGACACGCACATACGTATCAAGTTTCGGATCATAGACCGTTCCGGGCAGCTGTGTACCCAGCGTCGGGAGTTTTCCAAGCCAGTAAAAGCCGGTCGAGATCATATAGACGATAAAGACCACTTCCATCGCAAGGAAAAGAAGTCCTCTGAGCCACTGGCCTCTGGCGATCGAGCCAAAGCCCATGATCACAAAGGAAAGTTTGGTCTTGAAATCCCCTTTTACGAATGTCGAAGCAATATCGGATAAATCATTTTTCAGCCAGACAAAGAATGCCTTTATAAACCTGAATATCGCTTTGAACAGGTTGACGAACCAGTTTGGTATCGCCTTGATGAAATGGATCAGCTTATAAAGGAATGTCTGAAACTTTGTCAGACGCAAAAGATCGAGATCGCCGATATCTTCGAACAGATTGATATCTTTAGTTGTATTTGTCTTTTCCATAGACGAGATCCCTTCTTTTTAAAAAGAAAGGCAGGCTAATGCTATCATCAGCCTGCCGTTTGCGAATTTGAAGCTTGAATTAGTTCTTTACGATCTTGATTTCCTTGCTGGACAAGTTCGCAGTAACTGTGTAGTTGCCTGCTTCCAAGAAGATGATGTTGTTATCACCATTCGTTGCTTCATCGTATGGCTGAATCAGATCAGCACCTTCGGTTACCTGCTGACAGCCCATATCTGTGCCCCAGTCACCAGCTGCGACGATTCTGCCGCCCATGTAATCAGACTGCGGAACATCGAGCGTGATGGAGATGTTTTCGCCATCCTGCTGCATGACTGCGATCTCAGTATCGGCATTGTTCCATTCGTTCCAAGCACCTACGAATACGTAGCCGTTGAGTGAGAATAATGCGTCGATCGCTGCCTTGTAAGTATCAAGACCGGCCTGCAGATCAGCGTCGGAAGTAGCTGTTTCAGCAACGGTACCTAAGACCTTTGCGATATCCCACCATGAACCATGGATCTGGCCCTGCGGAGTAGCGTAAGCATTCTGAGCAGCTAAAGCAGCCTGTGTCGGATCAGCCTTGACAGCGTCTGTATTCTGTACGTTGACATTGGAAGGACCCCAACCGAACTTCTCGAATCTTTCGCTCTGGCATTCTTCGCCAGTCAGATATAATGCGAGTCTCTGTAATGCGGAAGCCTTTGCCGGATCGGTCTGCGGTTTGACACCCATCAGCTTGTTGCCTGAGAAGGAACCAAGGTGATATGTCTGGCCATCAACTGTGAAGCTTGGCAGATCTGCAACACCCATGTTGTCGCCTAAGATCTCTTTGATCGTAGACAGAGCCCAAGTACCGGTAACGACGACTGCCGAACCCTTGGAGAAGTCAGAACCGTCAGATGAGGAGTTGGCAGCCTTGGACTTCGCTAAGATCTCCATACCCTTCATAGCAGCGAGACCTTCCGGAGAATTGAATGTATCATTGACGGAAGTGAACTTGCCTTCGGAATCCGTTACCCAGTCAGAGACACAGCCTGTCGCAAAGAAGAATGCGGCATTGTACCAAGCGGAAGTTTTGTATTCCATAGAGAAGAACTTGTTGTTGTCTTCGCATGCTTTGACAAGGGATGCGAGATCATCGATGATGTCTTCGGAGATGACGGACTTGTCATAGTACATGAAGTAACCGTTATCGGAAGTCAGAGGATAGCAGAACAGTTTGCCATCAACGGTTGCGGCATTGACTGCACCGACATCGTTGGATTCTTTGACTGTTGCGGAAGCACCTTCACCAAGGACTGCCAGAGCGCCTGCCTGGACAAGTCTTGCCAGCTGGTCCTGCGCAAAGCAGTATACATCCGGTCCGGATTCAACATCCGTGATCATCTGTGTAGCAGCGTCAGCTTCAGAGATACCTTCGATCGTTGCGTTGATCTTGATATCTTCATTTGCTTCGTTGAATCTTTCGATCTGCTGTTTTGTCAGATCTGCAACACCGTCGGATTCAGAGACCCATACAGTGATGTCGTAAGTTGCAGCACCACCTTCAGCCGGAGCAGCTCCGCCTTCGTCTTTCTTGGCACAGCCGGCCGTTAAGACTAACAGAGCGACTAAGCTTAAGATGAGACTGCTTTTCAAAAGTTTTTTCATTTAAAAATTTCTCCTTTCAGACAGAAAAAGCATTTTTCGCTGATAAAAACAACATTCCGCTGTTTCGTTATCAATGGCGTCCAAAAGCTGTTTCTAAATTTATTTTATGGCACCGGTACAAAATTGTAAACGTTTTCGACCTAAAAATATGTGAAAATTTGTGATACTCAATCATTCATAAAGTCCAATAAAACGTGATTCAGGATCTCCATATCCGTACAGATCATTCTTCCGTTTTCGATCCGGATCGCAGGATTGGCTGCCCCTTTTGCATACTTTTGAAGCAGATCAGTATCATAAATGTTATTAAATCTGTTTATATCCAAACCATAGATCGTCCGTAAGGACATCATGATATGTTCGAATTCCCTGTCATTCTTTGATAAGATCAGATCCTCATCCAGACTGTTCTTATCTTTGAAATATCTGTCAAAGCTCCTGGTCTTCGTATAACGGTGCTCTCCCACTTTCGAAGACGATCCCATCGAGATGCCCAAAAAGTCTTCATAGTTCCAATAGGAAAGATTGTGCTTTGATTCATAGCCTTCTTTGGCATAATTGGAGACTTCGTAATGGATATAACCTTTTTCCGTAAGTCTTTTTTCGATATGTTCGTACATATCGGCTTCGCTGTCCTCATCGAGATTGCTGATTCCCTTTTTGCCGAAGACCGAATTCTCTTCGATCGTCAGCGAATATAAAGAGATATGTTTCAGATCAAGAGACAAGATATCATCGATCGTCTTATTTAAAATCGCCATATCCTGGCCCGGCAGCGAATACATCAGATCACCGCTGATGTTATCGAAGCCACGTTCTTTCAACAGTCCGATCTTTTTTTTGACGTCTTCAAAACTGTGCTTCCGATTCAGTTTCTTCAGCATCTCATCATCGGAAGACTGTATGCCCATCGAGATACGGTTGATGTGATGTTTTGAAAATATCTCGATCTTTTCTTCATCCAGCGATTCCGGATTGACTTCGATCGTATACTCTTTCACATTCGATGCATACGGATCAAGACAGGTTAAAAGAGTAAGTCGGATCGTAGCCATGTCG
>JAZQIF010000203.1:0-3650 GCA_045540935.1 Erysipelotrichaceae bacterium
ATATAAGCCTTAATATCTGCAAGACTTTTTTCTTCAAATCCATCTTCATGAAACCAGGTCTCAGAATACATCCATTCTCCGTCATCTGGATCGGAATAGCCACCGTATCCATGCTGAAAATTCTTTTTACAGTGTTCCCACCAAAGGATGGACGAAACGCGACAACCTTCTTCATAGATAAAATCCAGGAACGCTTCCCAATCCTTGAAAAGGTACTCTGAGCAGAAAGAATGATCCTCTATATATTTCTGTACTCTATGATTTATCTTTTTTATCCTCACAAACTATGATTTGCCGGTTTACTCTGGCTCCTCATATACTTCCAAAAGGTGGCGGACTTCCTCAATAACATCAGCTTCGTTATCGGGCATCATTGCCTCCTGAAGCAATCCCTTTAATGGTTCGTGCAGTTCCGTCAGATCGTTCTGATAATACGGATCGAGATACTGATCCAGATAAAAGAGCAGCCGGCGTTTTGCGTTGCTGTCTTTTCCGTGCAAAACCGACCGGATTGCTTCAATACCCTGCTGAACAAGTTCCTTTTCCGCTGTTCCGTAAAGATAATCCTTATCCAGTTTCCAGATCATCATCGAAAACTGATTAAGCCAAGGATAGACGATCCTGAGGTCCGGACGATAGTCAAGCTTTTCTGCAGTTTCCACTGTCTTTGCCTTTTTGATGATCTGCATCATAAATACGATATCTTCAGACAGTGTGTCTTTATCCCAAGGCATTTCATCTACATGAAAAGAAGCAGTTCCGGGAGCTGCCAGGTTTTCCTCCCTGCGATCTTTCAAAAAACCGATCAGTTTCCTTTGACTGTCCGTCATCTCTTCTTCAGCTGCAGCCATTTCCAACAATTCCAGGAAACAGTCAGTCCCTTGATTTGACATGGAGATTTTTTCATTTCTGAAAGCAGCTTTACTGAAACCGATAATATTGCTCATGATCCTTATTCCTCAAATACCGATTGCTTTTCTCTTTCATTTTACAAAAAAGACTCCAAATTATGAATTCAGAGCCTTCAAAGACTGGATTGTGTTCATAAATCTACACTAAATCATCCAAATCATTTCAATCGTTATAGCAAATAAAGCCCTGACATGATCGCCAGGGCAGATAGTGATGTTCTATTTATGATCCGTCACAGCATCGAAGAACCACCGGTGACGATCCAACAGGCCAGGATGGCGATGATCAAGGCACCGGTAAAGACATTGTGAGTCTTCCGGTAGCAGATCGTGCCGATCAGAGAGAAGCACAATACTTGTGGTACGAATAAGATCAGCAGCGACATGAACGGTCCACCGAAAGTCGATCCGAAGAAGAGATCGGCACCCGGAGAGATCTCCATGAAGAACGGAATATATTCGATCGCTACGACGATCAACACGCCGCCTGCCATCAGGAAGAAGTTCTTCAGCCAGTCACTGATGAAGGCCAAAGGACCTTCTTTATATGTGGATCTTGTCCTGAAGGAAGCGAAGATCTTGGAGTTGTTCATGATATAGAACAGGGCAAAGATCGGGATATAGATCAGGAACTGCAGGAAACGGGCTCCGGTAAACGGTCTGAAGAACGGCCAAATGATGCGCAGATCAAGATCGAATATCAGAGTGAACAGCCAGTTGACGATATAGACCATCCCCGTCAGAATGACCGCCATGATCAGCGATTTGGCGAAGATCAGCCAGTCGATATGATCTTTCACATTGACACTGCCCAAGCCCTTCTCGGTAAGGTCCTTAGCCAATCCTTTCTTCCTGCGGCCGATATTGCCGATCACATTTGTGATGACCATCGCAATGATCAGGAATCCATACCAGCTCAAGAAGCCGTTTCCGACAGTCATCCGGAAGATCTTCTCTGGCAGAGGCAATAAGCCGTGTCCTAGCTGGGTCATGAACGGGAAGGATGCCCCTGACAGAAAGAGTGTGATCAGCGCACCTTTCCACCAGCCGCTTTTCTTCATCATGGTGTGTTCATCCGGCAGCGGCTGGACGATATCCGCAAACATGGCTTTTTCCAGAAGGAAAGACATCAGCGGGAACATTGACATCAGAGTAAGCAGCATAGCTGCCAAAGTCAGCCATTCCTTGTTCATGGCATTGAGATCATCATAAGCGATCGCAGACTGATGACCCGAAGCCTTATCAAACCATTCCAAAGCTGTCGCCAGACCTTGCGCATTATGGGTCGTCAGCCGGTGATTGGTATATAGCAGTTCCATTCTTCGTGCAGAGCCGTTGCTGAAATCACCGAAAGTTGTATTCCAGGCTGCCTTATCGGCAGAAGTGCCCAGGAACTCGTAACGGACAGGCGTACTTAACAAAGCATCGCTTACAGTCGGGGCATAATCACGGAAATAGGAAAACTCATCATACTTGGCCTGCAGAAGAAGGACATTGTTGAAATGGATCGCCGGATCATAGATGCTGTCACGGAATAGTTCACCGCACTGCAGAACAGTTGCCACAGGCTCGATAGCCGTTCCTGAATAGGCAGCCGCAACCGTCCAACTTGACCACGTTCCCATGGAATGTCCGCTTAAAGCCATTTTCGTATTATCTACATATGGAAGTTCAGAAAGATATTTGTAGGCTTCAATGCCCCCGCAGCTCGAATCGATGATGGCATTCCCTTCTTCGTCCTTGGAATAATGATCATTGAAAAAAGACAGGTTTGAAAAATTTATCATCAGTTTGTAACGGTCGGCACCGCCGATACTGACGAAAGTTCCATCCTCCGGTGAATCGTTGCCATAGTTGACCGTTACTTTATGATTGACAAAACCTCTGTTGAATAAGCCAGCCTTTGAGGAACCATGGCCGTATTCATCAAGCGAAAGAACGACATAACCTCTTCGTGAAAGCTCGATCGAATAGGCAGCACAGGTCTCATGGTCGTTCTGATAACCATGCAGAAGCAGCACAGCCGGAGCCTTATTTTTCTCATTGGCATTTACCGGACGGTAAAGCTTATAAGTAAGATCACCTGCAGTGGTTTCGATTACACCGTCAGTGATGCTGACGGTATTGCCGCTGTGCTGTACATTATTAGCGGCAAACATACAGGCGCATGCCGCCAAAAGCATCACCAATACAATAAAAAGTTTAAAACTCAGTTTGGATTTCATGTGTACCTCCTATGGTATTATTCTGGTCTGACCATCTCTTGATTTAACTATATAATAATTCAATAATTTTGACAATATGCTATTTTATGCTATACAATTATAATATGGTTTTGGTCAGACCAGTTACAGGAGGTTTTCTATGTTTGAAGAGATCGTTGCGCCGACCATAAAAGATCTGTTTATCATTCGAATCGAAGATCTGATATTTTCCGGTGAGCTGAAGATCGGCGAAAAACTGCCAAGCGAACGGGAACTTGCTGAAAAAATGAAGATTTCAAAAACAGCTGTCCACAGCGGCATCTGCGACTTACAACGAAAAGGTTTTCTGAAAGTCGTCCCCCGGGTGGGCATCTTTGTCGAAGACTATGCCGCAAACGGCACTCTGGAAGTACTGGAATCGATCATTCGCTACGGCAAGGGCAATCTTTCCAACAACGTAACAAAGTCGATCCTGGAGATAAGGATAGCGATCGAAAGCATCGCTGTAAAGAATGTCATCTCCGTTAACGACCCA
>JAZQIF010000204.1:0-3784 GCA_045540935.1 Erysipelotrichaceae bacterium
CCGGCACCGTTCTCACCCATCAGGGCATGGACCGTTCCGGCCTTAACGCTTAAATATACATCATCCAGTGCTTTGACGCCCGGGAATGACTTACTGATGTGTTCCATTTTCAACAGAACATTGTTTTCACTCATAGATAACCCCCTACTAGAGTTCAATAGACAAATATGCAGTCACGACAGCCGTGACTGCATATTCAGTTTCAGTAATTCTCGACTATTATCCGTTATAAGCAGAATAAGGGATATTGACTCTCCAAGTACCTTCTAATTCGTATGCAGAGTTGATTCCGTCGAATGCGCCTGCACCGTTCATGAAGTTGACAGCGATCGTCTTGACAGCATCAGCCATACCGACAGCATCCTGTTTGACTGTACCAGTCATGGAACCTTCATTGATCAGAGCGACTGCGAAGTCCATAGCATCGACACCGAAGACAGGGATAACAACCTGACCCTGAGAAGGATCGTTGTAACCGTGGTTCTTTAAGGAAGCGACTGCACCCTGAGCCATATCATCGTTGTTGGCGATGACTAATTCGATCATGTTGCCGTTAGCTTCGTTGTACTGAGAAAGGATAGTCTCCATATAGTCGTTTGCAGCAGCAGCGGACCAAGCACCGTTCAGGTCTAACAGATACTTATCAGAGTTGTTCTCGTCGTAGAAAGCTAAAGCTGGTTTGCCGGCAGCTGTTAAGATCGCATCAGCGTCTTCAACACCGTACTGTGTTCTGGCGTCAGCTTCGAGGTTGCCTTCCTGGCCCTTGAACATAACGTAAGAGATCGTGTCGTCACCATTGAGGTCAACAGCGTCATAGTTAGCTAAGACATAGTCACCGACCATCTGGCCTTCCATATGACCAGCCTGAGTGTAGTCAGTACCGACATATGCAGTTTTGTCATAAGAAGTTACGACGCTCTCAGAAACGGAACGGTTGAAGAATACGACCGGAAGACCGGCTTCTTTCGCTGCATCTAAGATCGTCTTTGTGACGTCATCGTTGGATGCTTCGACCTGGTTGACAACTAAGACCTTGACGCCCTTAGCGATCGCAGTCTTGATCTGGTCAGTCTGAGTAGCCTGGTCAGTGTTAGCGTCATAGTGATAATAAGTAACGCCTGCACCTTCGAAAGCTTCTGTCATAGCAGAACGAACGCTGGAAAGATAAGCATCAGTATGGTTGTACCAGAATACTGCTACATCTTCAGCATCGGAAGCAGGAGCTGCCTCGCTACCGCCTTCGCCGCCGTTGCCGTTAGAGCAACCGACAAGAGCGAAAACCATGAGAGCAGCCAATAAAATACTTAAAAGCTTTTTCATTTTTTCCTCCTAGGGCATATGCCCACAATCTAATTATAGATAAATTGTAAACGATTACAAGCCAAAAGCTTCACCGATTTTTCACAATGCAAAAGGCTTGACAGCTGTCACTGTTTACGATATAAGTGAAGAAACCGATGCGGAAGAGTAAGTAAGATCTGAGGCGCCTTTTACAGAGAGTCATGAAGTGGTGGAATGTGACAAAGAGTGCAGATCCGAATGGACTTCCAAGGGCAAACAGAAACGTAAGGAGTATGGGCGACGAACTGATCCCCCGTAAGAGGATCCGCATATGATAGTATGCATGAGAGGATACAGGAAACTGTATCAAGCCGGGTGGCACCGCAGGAAAATATCGATCCTGTCCCAGCAATAACGGGACAGGATTTTATTTTGTCCCCTGCGAGGTGAAAGATGAAACAAAACAAACGATGGCGACCTTTCTTAAATGAGTGAAACGAAAAACATTTAAAAAAGAAAGGAACTCCACAAAATGAAAAAAGTATTCGCACTTATTCTCAGCATATCTCTTATCCTTACACTCACTGCCTGCAACGATCCTGCTCCGGCACAACAGCCTGCCGCCGAAGAAAAAACTTCCTTTACCGTAGGCATCTGCAACTATGTCGATGACGCGTCGCTCAATCAGATCGTCGACAACATCCTTTCCGGCTTGAAGACACAAAGTCAAGGAAGTGATGTTGAGATCGAAGTCCTTTACGACAACGCCAATGCCGATGCCAACGTCATGGCACAGATCATTTCCAACTTCATTTCCAAAAAGGTCGACCTGATGGTCGGTATCGCAACGCCTGTCGCCTTGAATATGCAGGCGATGACGCAGGACGATCCGATCCCGGTCATCTTTGCGGCAGTCTCTGATCCATTGGCCTGCGGCTTAGTGGAAAGTCTGGAAAAACCGGGTGCCAATATCTCGGGAACTTCCGACTTCCTGAATACCGGAAACGTCTTACAGCTGATCATCGAACAGGATCCCGAGATCAGAAAAGTCGGCCTCCTCTACGACGCCGGCCAGGATGCCTCCACAGGTCCGATCGAAGAAGCAAAGAAGTTCCTGAGTGAAAACAACATCGAATTCGTCGAAAAGACCGGCACCAACGTCGACGAGATCAAACTGGCTGCTGCCGCTTTGACGGCAGAGGGTGTGCAGGCTGTCTTTACACCGACCGACAATACCGTCATGACCGCAGAACTTTCGATCTACGAACAGTTCATGGAAGCCGGCATCTTACACTATACCGGTGCGGATTCCTTCGCCCTCAACGGCGCCTTCTTAGGCTATGGCGTCGATTACGCAAACCTGGGTCGGGAGACCGCCGAAATGATCTACGATGTCTTGGTCAACAAAACCGATATCTCTTCTTTGCCGGTACGTACATTTGACAACGGCACGGCGACGATCAACGAAGATGTCATCGCTTCTCTTGGCCTTGACCTGAACGCTTTAAAGGAAGCTTTCGGTCCATACTGCACCAACATCCAAACCATCAAAACTGCCGAAGAATTTGAATAGTTTATGTCGACGCTCATATATACAACGATCGAATTATCCCTGATCGGCTCTTTGACCGTGCTTGGACTCTATCTGTCCTATACGACGCTCAATGTCTGTGACCTTTCAACGGACGGCTGTTTCACATTGGGTGCAACAGTCGCCGCGATGGTCGTCTTATCCGGACACCCCTATCTTGCCATTCCTGCGGCGATGGCTGCCGGGATGCTTTCCGGTCTGACCGTATCTGTCATGCAGAGCTACCTTGGCATCAATTCCCTGCTCTCCGGGATCATCGTCAATACCGGTCTATACTCGGTCAATATCGCCATCATGGGCAATTCTTCCCTGGTCAACCTGAATAAGGCAAGATCCATCTATACTCTGATCAAAGATCTTCTCAAAGACAGCCCGTTCTCTTCGGTGAGCTTCTTGTTCATCGAGATCTTCTTTGTGGCTTTAATCATCTGCTTTCTGAACTTCTTCCTGAAGACGCGGATCGGTCTGGCCATCAAGGCGACCGGCGACAACGCGGTGATGGTCGAAGCTTCTTCGATCGACCCAAGGATCACGACCCTGATCGCCTTATCGATCGCCAACAGTTTCACTGCCCTTTCCGGAAGTCTCCTGGCCTTATCACAAAGATCGGCCAACATCGATATCGGAAGCGGCATGGTGACGATCGCTCTGGCATCTTTGCTGATCGGAAGGATCTTCTCAAAAAACGGATCGACTTTCAGACAGCTGCTTGGCTGCGTCTTAGGTGCTTTGATCTTTCGAAGCATCTATGCAGCGGCATTACGTCTCAACATGCCGGCGTTCATGCTGAAACTGATCTCGGCATCGATCGTGGCGGTCACGATCTCCGTCCCTTATATTCAGACACGGATCCCGCTCATAAAGCGTAAAAGAAGTCGGAGGCCAAGCGGGCTTAGGGAGACAAAATATCTC
>JAZQIF010000205.1:0-12044 GCA_045540935.1 Erysipelotrichaceae bacterium
GATATTTTGTCTTCCTAAGACCGCTTGGCCTCCGACTTTACGGCTTGCCGACATGGAAAAGAGCGTTTCCTGTAAGGACGGGGAATGGGAAGTCACCTTTGATGCCTTTGAAGCGGCCGAAAAGATCTCTCTTTGTGTTACCTCATTATTGACGGATGAAAAGATCTGTTTTGACGATGTGGCAGTCGGCGAAGTCTGGCTTGGCGGCGGGCAGTCCAACATGGAATTTCTGATGAGATATGACGTTGAGCTGGAGCGGACCTTGAAGCTGAATGATGATCCGCTTCTTCGCTGTTATACGGCACCGCAGACCGCCTTTATCGGATCTGCCGAGATCGACCCGTTTGGCTTGCAGGGATTCTGGCGGCGTTTCACAAGAGAAGAAGACCGCAAGAACTTCTCAGCTGTCGGTGCTTATATGGGCATGTGCTTAAGAGAAAAGCTGCATGTTCCGGTAGGCATCATCTCCTGCAACTGGGGCGGATCACCGGCCTGTGCCTGGACAGCCAGAGAAGACATTGAAAACACCCCGGAATTAAGACCGATCTTAAATTGGGAAGAAAACTATATGAAGGAAGTCGACTGGCCAAGATACATCCCGGCTTCCGAAAAGCGCATCATACAGAGTCAGGAACAGCTCGACTTCAATGAGCGTTTCATGATGGGCGAAGACATGAGCGAATTCTTCAAGAACTTCGATCCGTCTTTGCTTCCGAAGGTCGATTTTGCCCCGTTCAACCTGGGTCCGCGCTGTGTGGTCAGACCTGCCGGACTCTATGAAAACATGTTGTGCAAGATCGCGCCGTATGGCATCGCCGGTTTTATGTGGTATCAGGGCGAAGACGATGATGCCAGGGAATTTCAGGATTTCTACGATGTATCGATGGCTACGCTGATCCAAAGCTGGCGGAAACTCTGGAAGCAAGACCTGCCGTTCTATCAGATCGAACTTGCGCCATTCCGCGGCATCGGTCCGACCGGCGCCAAGAAGTATGATCTGATGCGCCACAAACAGGCAGAAGCCGCTTCTTTGCTGGATGACGTCTATGACATCTGCATCCTGGATGCCGGAGAGGAATTCAACATCCATCCGCGTCACAAGAGGATCGTGGGAGAACGTCTGGCAAGATCCGTCCTCAAGCACAGCTATGGTGATGATTCCTATATCGGCGAATCGCCTAGAGCGGTCGCGATCGAAAAAGAAGGCGGTGAGATCATCATTCTGTTCTCGAATGCCGGCAAGGGCCTGGAAGCAAAAGGCGATCCCAAGAAGTATCTGCTTGTAAAAGAGGACGACGTCTGTCTGGACTACGAATACCGTCTCAACAACAACCGTCTCATCTTAAACGGGGACTTTGAAAACAAAACACTTCGCATCGAGTACTGCGAAATGAATTATTGTGAAGCGGTCCTGTATAATTCCGATGGCGAACCGGCATATGGCTTTACGATGGAGGTCTGAACATGAAGATCAGAGAAGTCATTGAATTAATACTGGCCTATCATCCTCACCTTGAAGGCTATGAAGGCTGCGATGACTACAAGTGCGGCGATCCCGAAAAGGAATGCACAGGCGTGGTCTGCGCCTTAAGTCCGAACATTTCCGTCATCAATGAAGCGATACGGCTGAATGCCAACCTCATCGTCGTCCATGAGCCGACCTTCTATACGTCTCAAGACGGTCCGGGCTGGTTCGAGGATTTTGAAAACAAGGTCTATGAAGAAAAGAAGAAACTCCTGGACGAACATGGGATCTGCATATGGCGTGACCACGATCATATGCATGCCCATGATCCGGATTCCATATTTACCGGCGTATTGAAATATGTGGACTGGGAAAAGGACGCCTTTACCGACAGAGATACGGGCTTATTCTCCCATTTCATCGTGAAGATCGACGGGATGAAAGTAAAAGATCTGGCGAAGTACCTGATCGATAAGATCGGGATCAACGGCGCAAGGATCGTCGGTGATGAAGAGGCGATCGTCCATACGGCTGCCCTGGTCGGTCATCTGTATCCGATGGATTACAGAAAGAAAGACGGGACAAAGGGCGAATACTCGGTGAAAGTCATCGAGACTCTGGAAAAGGGTGCCGATGTCATCGTTCCGGGCGAAGTCATCGACTGGACGGTCTTATCCTATATCAATGATGCTGCAGCGCTGGGTCACAAGAAGGCCGCCATCATTCTCGGACATTACAACTGGGAAGAGCTCGGCATGCGCTATATGAAAGACTGGTTAAGTGAACTGCTGGAAAACAAATTGGAAGTGACGTATGTCCCTTCGAGAGATATGTATCATTATGTGAAAAAAGGAGAAGAGTCATGAAGATCAAGGAATTGCTGCCTTTAGTCAAAGTCCACGGAAGGACGATCTACGACGAAGAAAAGGAGGCTCTGTTCTGCAACTGGACGATGGCGGGACTCACATTGAAATTCAAAGGAACTTACCTGAAAGCCAGGGTGACCGCGCTGGCGGACCAGCTTCCGGGAATGCCGGGCATGCCTCAGCCTCCCGAAGATCTTCCATGTATCGGTGCGGTGATCGATGGGGAACTCGTCTACCGTCATGAATGCGTGAAAGGCGAACAGGAACTCTATCTCTACAGAGCGATGGAGGAAAAAGAATTGACCGTTCAGATCGTCAAACTCTCGGAAAATGCGCGGGGAAAATTGGGTATAATCGAGATAGAGACCGACGGCAGTTTCGAGAAATATGCATCGGATGCACCGGTGATGGAGATCATTGGCGATTCGATCACCTGCGGATTCGGCGGGGAAGCTTCCAATAATTCGCCCGAATTCCACACCTATGAAGAAAACGGCTTTATGGCCTACGGTCCGCAGGCGGCCAGAGCCTTAGGCTATGATGTCTCGATGGTCTGCGAGTCCGGTATTGCCGCAGCCAAGCCGGAACATCCGCTGTTCCCGATGCATGACATGGATGACATCTACGCCTATACGGATGAGCTCTATGACACAAGAAGGGGCAAAGAGCCTTCCAGATGGGACTTTGAGAAGCATCACAACGATGTCGTCGTCATCAATCTGGGTACCAATGATTCCAACCCAATCCGTTTCTATCGCCAATTCGAAGAGATACAGTCCATGGAAAACTGGTTCCACAGGCGCTATAAGGAATTTGTTCTGAAAGTCAGAGAACTCAACGGACCAAAGACTTACATCGTCTGTGCTCTGGGTTCGATGGACTATTATCTCTATCATCACATCCGCGATATCGTCGAAGAGATCAAAGCGGAGACGGGTGATCAGAAGATCTGCAGTTTTGAATTCATCCCGATCAACGTGATGTTTGAAGGCTATGGTGCGATGGGCCATCCTTCACAGAAGACACATGACCGCATGGCGAAAGAACTCGCCTTCTGTATCAATAAATACGTAAAAGGAGTCTGACTATGTTTGCAGAAAATATCGACTTAAACAAGTGGAGTGCACCGGCGCCGAAAGCGGATATGCCGCATGGCGATATGCCGGGCGACAAGATCAAGATCGATGAAGGCCATTGCCGAAAAGCAGCAGTGATCTTCCCGCATCTGATCGAAGAACTGAAGAAAGAAAACAAAGAGAAAGTCGTCGTATCCGTATTCGGCGGTTCGGGTGTCGGCAAAAGCGAGATCGCTTCCTTACTGACATACTATCTGCAGGAAGAAGGCATCGGCGCCTATGTATTGTCCGGTGACAACTACCCGAGACGCATCCCTCTTTACAATGATGCGGAGCGTTTTTCGAGGTTCCGTGCCGCCGGTTTAAGAGGTCTGCTCGAGGCAAAGCTCTATAACAAAGAAGTGCAGGAAGTTCTGGATGAGCTTTGGAAGAACGAAACCGATCCTGATTCAAAACTGATCGCTGACTATCCATGGCTCGAGGCCTACCAGAAGGCCGGCAGAGCTGCTCTGAAGAAATACCTGGGTACGGATGAGGAACAGGACTACGAAGAAGTCAATGCGATCATCAAGGCATTCAAAGAAGGCCGGGAAAAGATCTATTTGAAACGCATGGGCAGAAGCGAAGACGAACGCTGGTATGATGAGATCGATTTCTCGAATACCAATGTGCTGGTCATCGAATGGACCCATGGGGGAAACGGCACGCTTGATGGCGTCGATATCCCGGTCTTATTGAATTCCACGCCGGAAGAAACGGCAGAACACAGAAGACTCAGGGCAAGAGATGGCAAGACGGATTCGGCATTTACGACGATGGTCTTGCAGATCGAACAGGAAGAGCTCGACGATCGGGCGAAATATGCCAAGATCATCATCTCCAAAGCCGGTGAATTGCTCGATCCGAAGGATTTTGTGAGGTAAAAACTATGAGCGAAAAGAAGATGAGTATCGGTCCGCTGCTGAACGCCTATCCCGATTCGGTCGGCGGCAGACTTTCGGACATCGTATCTTTACTGAAGAAAGAAGAATTCAAAGACGTCTTTTCTTCCTTCTATATCTTACCGAGCGTGTTCAACACGGATCTTGACCGCGGTTTCTCTTTGATCGACTATGAGATCTCCGAGACTCTGGCTGATCCAAAAGACATCGAAGACCTCCATGATCTGCATATCGATCTGATGATGGACTTCATACTCAACCACATCTCCGTCTTGTCAAAACAGTTTCAGGACATCATAAGAAACGGCGACGATTCGAAGTACCGCGACTTCTTCATCGACTGGAACAAGTTCTGGCAAGGCTGTGGTGAGATGAGTGAAGAAGGCTATATCGTTCCCGATCAGAAATACATCGGAAACATGTTCTTCAGAAAGGCGGGACTGCCGATATTGATGGTCCGCTTCCCGGATGGCAAAGATGTGCCATACTGGAATACCTTCTATCAGGAAGTCATCTACAATAAGATCGACCCGCTGGCTCTGGTCAGAGAGCTGCACATGCAATATGGCACGGCGAAACAGATCGCCGAAAAGGTCAATCAGGCGCTCGATGAGAAGACTAAGATCGACGAGATCGATCTTGGCGAATTGTCTGAGTATAAGGAAGATATCAAAGATTATCTCAACGCAAAACGAAGCTACCTGGGTCAGATGGATCTCAACATCAAGTCGCCTCTGGTCTGGGAATACTACGAAGAGACTTTGAAGAAACTTTCCGACTACGGTGTCGCGATCGTAAGGCTCGATGCCTTTGCCTATGCGCCAAAGGAAGTCGGTGAGAGGAACTTCCTCAACGACCCGGGTACCTGGGATCTGCTGACCAAGGTCGATGAGATCGCTTCAAAGCTCGGACTGACCTTACTGCCGGAGATCCACGCATCCTATTACGAGAAGATCTATGAACTGCTGGCTGAAAAAGGCTATATGGTCTATGACTTTTTCTTACCGGGCCTATTGATCGACGCCTTCATCCGAAAGAACGGAACTTACCTGAAGAAATGGGCCGATGAGATCATTGAGAAAAATATCCGCACGGTCAACATGTTAGGCTGCCATGACGGCATCCCGCTTCTGGATCTTAAAGGTCTGTTACCGGAAGAAGACATCCAGCACATGATCGATACCGTCGTAGCAAGAGGCGGTTATGTCAAGGATTTGCATGGCGCCAAGAACGTCTACTATCAGGTCAATGCGACCTATTATTCCGCATTGGGTGAAAGCGATAAACGCATGGAATTGGCCAGAGCCATACAGCTGTTCATGCCGGGCAAACCGCAGATCTGGTATCTGGATCTCTTTGCCGGAAAGAATGACTACGAGGCGATGAGAAAAGCCGGTGTCGGCGGTCACAAGGAGATCAACCGCAGTAACCTTTCTCTGCAGCAGAGCGAAGAACTGCTTAAGAAAGATATCGTGAAAAAGCAGCTCGAACTCTTACGTTTCCGCAATACCTGCCCGGTATTTACGGAAGACGCAAAGATCTCAGTGGAATGCGATGGTCCCAAACTTACGATCATCTGGGAAAACGACAAAGGCAAGGCAGCGTTGTATGCCGACCTGGAAGCAGAAAGCTACGAGATCGTAAGTTCAGACATCTGATCAGAAAAAACGAGAAAAACAAAACAGAACACCTCTCTTTCAAACAGGAAGAGAGGTTTTTAACGCAAGCCCGAAGAAGTCCCCGTCCTCTTTCAAAGTGTAAAGGCGGGGATGAATTCAGGCTACGGATGTGGTGTAATAAATTCTATCGTAGATAGTATATATCAAGGTTTTATCAATGAAATTAGATAATAATAATCATTCAGTATTCGCCATGTATTATCATCTTATTCTTGTTGTGAAATACCGAAAGAGAGTTTTTGATGACTCTGTTTCTGACTATGCCAGAAGTATTTTTGAAAAGATCGCTCCTTCCTACAATATTTCTTTGTTGGAATGGAATCACGACGCTGATCATGTTCATATCCTGTTCAAGGCACAGCCTAACAGCGAGTTATCCAAATTCATCAACGCCTATAAGAGCGCATCTTCACGATTGATCAAACGGGATTTCCCTGAAGTTTCCAACAAACTTTGGAAGGAGTATTTCTGGAGTCAGAGTTTTTGTCTTCTTACAACGGGCGGAGCGCCGATTGAAGTGATAAGAAAGTATATAGAGACACAAGGTGAGAGATGAAAGCCAATATCGCATACCGCTATCGTGCATATCCAAGTGAGGCGCAGGCAGTTCTTCTTGGCAAGACATTCGGATGTGTCCGTTTCCTATGGAATAAGATGCTTTGTGATATGAAAGCGTATTACGAAAAGGAACATAAAACTCAGTATCCTACACCTGCACAGTATAAGAAAAACCATGAATGGCTCAAGGAAGTGGATTCCCTGGCGCTGGCAAATGTGCAGCTTCAGCTGAAAAAGGCGTTTCAGTGCTTCTTCAAAGATAAGAAGATCGGATATCCAAGCTTCAAGACAAAACATCACAGTAAGAGAAGTTATACCACGAATCTGGTAAACGGAAATATCATGGTTCTTGATCGTTTCATCCGTTTGCCGAAACTGGGAGAAATAAAGATAAAGAAACACCGTATCGCACCGGAAGGCTATAAACTGAAATCCGTTACTGTCACACAAGAGCCAAGCGGTAAATACTATGTATCTGTTCTGTACGAATACGAAAGCCAAGTGATCGGGCAGAATGACACAGGCAAGATAGTCGGTCTTGATTTTGCCATGAACGGACTATATGTGGATAGTGAAGGAAGCTGCGCTGAGATGCCGCATTTTTTCAGATGCAGTGAGAAACGGCTTAAGAAAGCACAGAAGAAGCTTTCGAGGATGTATGTGAAAGGCAAAAAGAAACAGTCAAACCGGTATTACAGGCAGAAACACAGAGTCGCTATCCTTCATGAGAAGATCCGACACCAGAGAGCAGACTTTCTGCACAAAGAATCAAGAAAACTTGTCGATGCATATGACTATATCGGAATTGAAGACCTTGATATGAAAGGCATGAGCCAGTCAATGCGTTTCGGCAAGAGTATCTCTGACAATGGCTGGGGGATGTTTACTTATATGCTTTCCTACAAAGCACAGATGGCTGGCAAACATGTGATCAAGGCGGATCGAACGTTCCCATCAAGCCAGATATGCCATGTCTGTGGATATCGAAATCCCATGACAAAGAATCTCGTTGTTCGTGAATGGGATTGTCCGGTATGCGGAAGTCATCATGACAGAGATCACAATGCGGCAATCAATCTGAAAACAGAAGCACTAAGAATCGCACTTCTGTAATACATCAAAAAAACAAACAATGGTACCCTGGGGCACAGGGGATCCGATAAGCTCGGGTGATCTGAACACAATGGTGTTCTTGACCGAGAAGCCCCCACCTCTAAGCGTCAGCATAGGTGGTGGGAGTATGTCACCAGGTCAATTATTTGCCATAGTTAAGTAAAGAATCGGGAAGCAATTCAAGCGCTTTCATTTTATAGTTAAGACAGAAAACAGGAGCACGAAGAAAACATGGATAAAAATCTCAAGTCACAATTTCTTTCTTTTAATCCGATCCTTCTGCCGGAAGGTGTTCCTGAGCCGGTCGTCGTCGATGAAAACGGACAGCCCTGGATCCGGATCAGGGCGGATCATGCCTCATCGGTAAGGATGCGGGTCTATACTGATGAGATCGACTTCACAAAAGAAGACGGGATCTGGAAAGCACCGTTTCCGATAAAAGATGGGATCACATATGTGCAGCTGCTGATCGACGAAGAAGAGGTCGTCAGCCCGTATCTGCCGATCACTTACGGGTATTCCAGGCCATACAACTGTGTGATGCTCGAAGAAGAAGAAGAGAATGACTTCTACCGGCTCAAAGATGTGCCTCACGGAAGGCTGAGCAGAGATTACTTCCGATCCTCTGTCACCGGCCAATGGGAGTCCTGCATGGTCTATACGCCGGCGCAGTATGATGAAGAGCCGGATAGAAGATTCCCTGTCCTTTATCTGCAGCATGGCCATGGTGAAGACGAGACCGGCTGGTTTGCCTCAGGAAAAGCAGATATGATCTTGGATAACCTGTTTGCAGACAAGGAAGCAGAGCCGTTTATCGTCATATGCAATGCCGGAATGGTACAGAAGCTGCGCGAAGACGGCAAACCTTATGTGGATTATCTGCTGTTCCCGGATCTTCTGGTAAAAGATGTCATCCCGTATATCGAAAACAGATATCGGATCAAAGCCGATCGGAAGCATCGTGCGATGGCCGGGCTGTCGATGGGATCGGTCCACACCAGCATCACGACCTTCACACATCCTGAGCTGTTCTCCAAGATCGGGGTCTTCTCTGGTTTCCTGCATGACATCCTGCAAGGAAACGAGCTGCTCGACACCATGGACCGTCAGCCCTCGGAAAACAGACATCTCAAAGCACTTGATGACAAGGAGACTTTCGAAAGAGATCATGATGTCTTCTTCAGGGCTATGGGTGATAAGGATATCTTCTTTGAACATTTCAGTGAAGATGATGAACTGCTCAGACAGAAAGATATCACCTGCATCCGCAAGATCTACAGCGGCGGTCACGACTGGAATACCTGGCGGCGCTGCTTGAGAGACTTTGCCCGCATCGTATTTGCAAGGCAGGGAGAACAGGACCATTGAAAGAACGATGAGCTGTGAAATCAACAAGATTACTGAACATACCTGGATCTTATCGGAAACGATCGATGAAACGATCGTTCCGGTCTATATGTACCTGCTGGAAGGGGAAAAAGAAGCACTGCTGATCGACACAGGCTATGGTTCCTTCGATCTGCGAAAGACAGTCAGCGAACTTACCGGGCTTCCGGTCACTGTCCTGCTTACCCACGGTCATCTCGATCATATCGGAGCCTGTGCGCAGTTTGATAAAGTCTTGCTGCACAAAGATGACATCGACTGTTACCGGCTTCACTGCAGTGAGAAAGAAAGAAGTTTCTTCTCCCTGGATGAGGGCTTCCCTTATCCGAAAAGTGTTCCCGAACTGATCGATGAACACTGGCAGACTGACTTGGGAAAGCGAAAGATCTCCCTGATCCATGCCCCTGGTCATACACCCGGCTGCATCTGCGTCCTTGATCAAGATAAGAGGCTCTTGTTCAGCGGCGATGTCTCGTGCAAGGGAAATGTGCTCCTGTGCATGAAATATTCGCTGTCTGTAAACGACTATGTCAAAGGGATCGGCAATATCCTGAAAAGAGAAAAGGATTTCGATCAGATATGGCCGTCCCACCATGAAAAACCATTGGATAAGACGATCCTGTATCAGTTCATAGAAGCCGCAGAGCTCATCCTTTCCAACAGAGAAAAAGGAGAAGAGCTGTATCTGCATGGAGTGAAAAATTACGAACTGAAATATCAGGACATCGGAATACTGTATACGGCAGAAGGGCAGAAACCGCTTCTGTAATGATGATTCAAGATAAGTGAAAGAAGGAGAAAAAATGGCACTCATCGATTTAAGTTTTACATCTATGTCTCTCATGCGCGAGGTCTCTGTCAAAGTCATCCTCCCTACCGATTATGAAGCAGTCAACAAGACGAAATTCCCTTACAAGACTGTTTATTTCCTGAACGGCTATTCTGCCAGCGGAGAGTCGATGCTGACGATGCTCAATCTGCGTGTCGAAGCGGAACTCAAGGGTCTGGCGATCGTATTGCCAAACGGTGAAAATTCATTCTATGTCGATGTTCCGGAACGCAACTGCAATTATTCGACATTCGTCACAAAAGAGCTCATCGACTTCACCCGCAAGGTCCTTCCGTTATCGGATAAGCCGGAAGATACCTATCTTGCCGGGATCTCCATGGGCGGTTTCGGTACGCTGTACAACGGTTTGAAATGTCCGGATGTCTTTTCCAAGATCGCAGCGATCTCCCCGGCTGTCGACCTGTATAAGATACCGCCGGCAATCGGCCTGTCACCGGCTTTGATGGACCATTATTTCGGAAGCAGCGAAAACTACTACGATTCCGATGCTGACGTCAAAGAAGCATATCTGAAAGATCGTCCGTTGCCCGAGATCTTCTTAGGCTGCGGCAGACAGGATATCGCGGTATGGGAACATTGCAAAGATCTGCATGAACGTTTTGAATCTGCCGGTATCAGACACCAGTGGATGGAACTTGACGGAAATCACGACATCTATACATGGCAAAACATGATGGATGAGGTCTTCTCTTTCCTGGCAGGTATCGAGCCGGGTACGAAAAATAAAATGGCATTATAATAAAATCAGGGAGCAAGGCAGGCGTTGCCTGCCTTGCAAGAAGAGATATCGATGAGCGTATTCTATGAAACAGAAGAATTCAGCAAGCATAAGGTCCCGATCAGGGTCTTGTTTCATAATTATGTGAACGAACCTGTTTTTACGATCGCTCACTGGCATCGGAACATCGAATTCGATCTGACGATAAAAGGCAACGCCATCCACTATATCGATGGTGAAAGCGTACAATGCGGTCCGAACGAGTTCTGTATCATCAACAGCGGCACGATCCACTCCAATCGTTCGGCGGCGGGATGCAAACAGATACAAGTGATCACCTTGCAGATCGGTGCAGATCTGGTCCATCAATGGATCGGGAAAAATCTGTATTTCTTTGTTCCTGAAGATCCCACAGAGAGAAAAAACTATTCTGATCTGCTGAGGAAGATCGCTTCGGAATATGAAAAGGATGAAGGATACCACGATCTGATGATGATGGGACTGCTTTTTGATCTGATGCAGATGATGAGCCGTTTCTGCCGGAAAAAAGACAGTGAGTCTGTTTCCCAGAAAGAAGGAACAGAACGGCTGAAAAAGCTTTTGGACCATATCGATGAGAACCATGAAAAAGAGCTCAGTCTGAAACATCTGGCAGATACTTTCGGCTATTCTCCGGAATATCTGTCGCGAGCCTTCAAAAAGCACATCGGCTGCAACTTTTTTGATTATCTGCAGACTGTAAGGCTCATTGCCGCAGTAGCCGATATGCGGGAATATCCGCAAAGATCGATCGCCGAATGCTGCCTGGACCATGGATTTCCAAACGTCAAATCATTTATTCACAGTTTTAAAAAAACATATGGCATGACCCCGTCCGACTGGCGCAGACAGATCGCTTCTGCAGACCGGAACGGGGAAGGCGCCTGATCTTATAAGAAGATCAAAGATCATCTTATATCAAAAAACTTCCGTGATCTAAACGGAAGTTTTTGTTTCAGTCTCGTAGAAACGGATCCACAGACCGTCTTCTTCGACTCTTCCTATGCCATAGAAGATATCTTTATGAAGATAGTCTTCCAAAGCTTTGGAATCGGTATAGAAGACAGGCAGTGTCTTGAATTCCCGTTCGTGTTCATCGGCTTTCTGCCAGGCGGAGTTTTCCACATAGATGTGACAGTCTTTGCCATCCTTGTCTTTCCCCGTCAGCATATATCTCGCAGAGAGAGTGCGTATGCCGATGTGGTTCGTGATCTGGGTATCGACGCCCCAGTCTTCCACGATCCCGTTGAACAGGGAGGAACGGACCTCTCCGTGAAAAGGGATCATCGATACGTCACCGCGGGAGGTGTGTATAAGTCGGAGGCCAAGCGGTCTTAGGAAGACAAAATATCT
>JAZQIF010000206.1:0-11223 GCA_045540935.1 Erysipelotrichaceae bacterium
ATCTCGGGGATGAGCTCAAGCTCAGGCAGGTCTTCATCAACATCCTGTCCAATGCGATCCGCTATTCCCGGGAAAGAGGAAAGATCCGTTTTATTGCCAAGGCAATAGAAAGCAGGGAAGAAGAGGATACGATCCGCTTCTTTATCATCGATGAGGGATGCGGCATGGATGAGACCTTCATCAAAAAGATCTTCGATCCCTACAGCCAGGAAAAGGAAAGGATCGGAACATCGGGACTCGGCTTGTATATCACGAAGTCCTATGTCGATCTGATGAAGGGAAGGATCTTCGTATCCAGCCGCAAAGGCAAAGGAACGGCCTTCATCCTCGAGATCCCTTTGAAGAAAGAAACATCCTCAAAGAAGCCGTCTCCTGCGGAAGATCTGGATCTTGATGGCGTACGTATCCTGATCGCCGAAGATGTCGTGATCAACGCAAAGATCCTGGAAAACCTTCTGACAAATTACGGTGCGAAGGCGGAACTGGCGGAAAACGGGAAAGAGGCCTTGGAAATGTATATGGGATCTAAGGAGGGTCATTACGATCTGCTGATCCTGGATGTGCGCATGCCGCTGTTAAACGGCAGAGAAGTCGCAAAAAGGATAAGGACCTGCACGAGAAAAGATCATGAGATCCCGATCATCGCTTTGAGCGGGGAATGTTCTGAGGCAGAGAAAAAGGAAAGCATCGATGCGGGAATGGATGTTCATGAATGCAAGCCGGTCGATCCGGAGAAGCTGCTGCGGACGATCCGAAAACTGATTTTCAAAAATGAAGACTGAGCGATCAGTCTTTTGAAATATTCAAGTCACTACCTGTTAAAATAATAGTGATATCAGTTTGATAGAAATAATGATAAAGAGGTAGAGACATGAAAATCCTGTTTGTGACCAGTGAATGTGCGCCGTTTTCCAAGTCCGGCGGTCTGGCCGATGTTGCCTTCTCGCTTCCTCCTGCATTGAAGGATGCGGGCAATGATGTCGAGATCATCACGCCTTACTATAAGTGTGTCAAAGACCGTTTTGCCAAGGAAATAAAACACGTCCGCGATCTCAAGATCGCCTTGGGCAATATGGCCGTCGACTGCGACCTGTTGAAGGGTGAACTGAACGGTGTGCCGATCTATTTTCTAGACTATCCGGCACTCTTCGACCGTCCGAAACTTTACGGTTATGACGATGACAAGTATCGTTTTGCCTGGTTCTCCAAAGCGGTCATCGATGTGATGGACAAGCTGGATTTCGTTCCGGAGATCCTGCATTGCAACGACTGGGAGTCTGCACTGTCAGTCATCTATCTGAAAGACGATCAGGCAAGAAGACCGGCGTACCGCAATGTCCGTACCGTCTTTACCATCCACAATATCGCCTACCAGGGACAGTTCGGCAGGAACGAACTGACGAGCACTTTCGCCCTGGATCCGGGCTGGTATGACGGCGGTCTGGCCTATGTCTATCAGGGCAGGGAAGACGTCAACCTGATGAAGGGTGCGATGCTGATGGCGGACGCGGTATCGACTGTTTCGCCGACTTACGCACTGGAACTTCATACCCGTAAATTCGGCAAGGGTCTGGAAGGCGTATGCGACATCATCGAATCCAAGATGTACGGCATCCTGAACGGTATCGATCCCGATCACTACGATCCGTCCAAGGATCCGCGTATCCCTTGTAACTTCTCTGCCGATGACAAGTCCGGCAAAGAAGCCTGCAAGACCTACATCCAGGAGACCTTCGGGATCAAGAAGGAAAAGAACTGGCCTTTGTTTGCCGTCGTGGCAAGGCTCGTCGAACAGAAAGGTGTCGATCTGATCAAGGAACTCCTCGACCGTCTGATGAAGAAGGGCGTACAGCTGATCATCTTCGGCCAGGGCGAGAAGAAATATACCGAATACTTCCGTGAATGCATCGATAAGTATCCGGGACAGTTCGGTTTCTCCGATGACTATACGGAAGAGATGGCGGCTAAAGTCTTTGCGGGTGCCGACTTCTATCTGATGCCTTCTTCCTTTGAGCCGTGCGGTCTGTCACAGATGATGGCGATGCGCTATGGCACCGTTCCGATCGTTCATGAGACCGGCGGTCTGAAAGATACCGTAAGAGCGTATTCCGAATTCGACTGCATCGGCGACGGCTTCAGCTTCTCGCAGTATTCCGCCAAGGCACTGATGTTAGCGATCGACCAGGCGATCAAGATCTACTTTGCCGAACACGATGTCTTTGAGATCATCAAAGACCGCTGCATGCGCAAAGATTTCTCCTGGGATAAATCGGCACAGACTTACATCAAGATGTATTCCGATATCTGCGGCAACGGCAATGACCCGAATGTCACTTTCCCGGATGCCTACGATGTCTTAAAGGTCATCTACGAAGACCTCGAAGAATCCAGGAATGCCTATCTGGCCAAACAGAACGATGATTACTTCATCGCCGCACAGATCCGCATCGAAGGACCGGGTGAAGGTACTTACTATGTCAAGTTCACCAAGGCCGGCATGGAGATGGCACCGTACAGCTACGAAGGTGCCGATGTCTATCTGGCGACCAACTTCGATAATCTCTACAACATGGCGACCGGTGTCGTTTCGGCAGACAGGCTCTTCGTCAACGGCCAGCTGAAGGTCGAAGGAAATATCTCCAAAGGCGCAGAACTGAGATATCTGATCGGAAAGTATAAGTCTTAAGAACTGGATCAACTGTTTCAATAAGAAAAACGAGCTGTTCTATCTGAAAACTGTAAAAGAGGCAGATCTGTTCAAGGATCTGTCTTTCTTGTTTCGTGATAGAAGACCTCGAAGATCATATAATGAAAAAGGAAGTATGCGGAACATTCAACAGGCCTTGGAAAAACTTGATCATTCTAAATTCCGTTCAAGTTTTCATCTGACGAAGAAAGAAAAAGAATATCTGAAAGAAAAGGGAAATGAAGTCATCGAGTCACATGCCAGAGATTTTGTGAAGATGAAACTTTCTCCTGCCGATCCGGTCAATGACGGCAAGCAGACACCGATGAGAGGTCATCCTGTTTTTAAGGCGATGCATGCCACCGCCTGCTGCTGCAGAGGCTGTCTCAACAAGTGGTATAAGGTTCCTCTGCATCAGGAACTGACCGAGGTACAGCAGGAAAAGATCGTGAGGCTTCTGATGGCTTGGATCGAAAAACAGGAAAAGGAGAGTGAGAGATCATGAAAAAGTGTGTCGTATATTATTCGATGTCGGGAAATACGGAAAAGGTCGCTTTGAAGATAAAGGAAAAGACGGATTGTGATCTTGTGCGGCTTACTCCGAAAGATCCGTACCCCGATAAGGGATTAAAGAAATTTCTGTGGGGAGGAAAAAGTGCTCTGATGGCAGAATATCCCGAACTGGAAGCTTACGATTTTGATGTTTCAAAGTATGATACGGTCATTTTCGGGACACCGGTCTGGGCATCTTGTTTCACACCGCCTTTAAGGACGTTCATTTCGCAAAACAAAGAAGATCTCAAGACAAAGAAAACTGCCGCATATGTCTGTTATATGGGCTCCGGAGCAGCCAGCGCTATGAAAAAGCTGAACGAAATTCTGGGTGACAGTCTTGAAAAACAGCTGATCCTGAAAGACAGTCAGATCGACTCCTGCGAAAACGAGATAGATACTTTCCTGCAGGGATTATGAAAACAAAGGCTGCGTGGGCAGCTTTTTGAAATGGTCTTGTCGTCAACGGGTTTTACTTCAATGTGATCCCGTATTCCTTGCAAGCTTTGTATAATTCGCGGTTGAGCAGTCTTGAGACACGGCGGTAATTATCCTGGTTGCATTCTGCCAGAACGATCAAAGACAAAGTGCCGTTGCCGATCTTTTCGATGCCTTTGTAACGCGGCGTGGAAATGACCTCGTCGATGCTGGAGCCGATCTTTGGCAGCTCTTTTTCCAGCATCGCTTCCGCCTTGGACAGCTCGTCGCTTGGAATGGTAAGGGTGGTCGCATACCAGGAGTTGAGTTTGGTCATGTTGACGACGGAGCGGATATCGCGGTTGGCGATGATCTTGATGTTGTCGCCCATGCCCAGCAGTTTCGTGTAGCAGATGCCGATGTCGGTGACCCGGCCGGTGAAGCCGCCGATCTCGACCATGTCGCCGACTTTGAATTCACCTTCAAAGACGATAGTCAGACCCGAAAGGATATCGGAGACCAGGTCCCTGGATCCCAATGAGATGGCCAGGGTGATGAAGCCGACCGATGCGAGAAGCCCCCGGTTATCAAATCCGAGATAACCGAAGGAATAATATAAGATCGTGATGACGGCAACATATTCCGCAAGGTTGAATAAGAGCTTGCAGATGGTGATGCCTTTGGTGTTTAAGAACAGACAGAGCAGTGAAGTGATGAACTTCAGTACGATCATGACCAGGACTGCACCGATGATCAGCAGGATCGTCGAAGTGATCGCAAAGAGGTTGATGCCTCTGTCATACTGTCCGGAAAGGATGTAGTTCATCAGC
The DNA here is from genome assembly GCA_045540935.1 of Erysipelotrichaceae bacterium. GTDB lineage: Bacteria > Bacillota_I > Bacilli_A > Erysipelotrichales > Erysipelotrichaceae > Colivicinus. Next base: position 4,486 of record JAZQIF010000206.1, read on the forward strand.
GTATCGGCGATGAGACCGGAATCCTTACGGACAAAATAGAGCAGGCCGATGATCAGAACGCTCAACAGGAATTCAAAGACCAGCTGGGTCTTTTCTTCCGGTGAGAGATCGTACCAGTAGTTGTGTATGTAGGCACGCTGCCTTTCATAGGCACCGGCATCTTCATTGACACTTCTGCGGTTCATGCTGACACCTTTGGCGGTATGTAAGTCGTATTCTTCCTTGGTGTAGCCGTACATCATGATCCAGACGGATACGATAAAGGCTGCCAGGAAACTGAATGAAGCGTCGCTGCAGTAATACAGAGAAGTACCGCGTATCGATGAATCGGCGACGAAGTAGAAGAAGATATCGTTCAGATATGTCTTGGACAGACCATAGTAGTGATCATGTCCGATCGAAAAGCGGTCCATCGTCGAATCGGAGATACGCGAAGTATCGATGCCGATCGAAGAGATATTGTTTCCGATCAATGAAGGATCACTGGAACGCTTGATGATGCCGCTTTGTCCGTCCGCGATGAACAGTAAGTCTTCGCCATAGGACATCGCCTGTAAGCGGGAATCGATCATCTCATCGGAAAGGGCCATGGCGATGTGATCGATCTTGGCGTTGTCTCTGATGATCTGACTTTCCGCAAGACGGCGCTCACCGCTGTTTCTTAAAAGCGGTCCCGATACGCCGAAGATCAATATTACAGCGAACAAAAGCGCGATCAGCAGTTTCTGAAATGGTCTGTTCATATTATTCCCTCAATACCATTCTATCAACATTCCTTTTTCCGCGATCAAAGGAAAAAGTCCTCTTTCGTATCTTTTGAGGCAAGAAAAAAACGTCAGCTTTCTTTTTCGCTGACGTTTCAATGAGTGGATCTCGTATCTACTCTTCCCCGGTATCTTCCAGATATTCCGTGGTGATGACTCTCTGGTAGACTTTGTCACCGACCTTGAACTTGCCATAGCCGACCGTGTTGTTGAAGGTGGTCACGGCTTTGACGCCGTCGGCTTCGATCAAGGATGCCTTGAAGATGAAGTCTTCCCATTTCGCAAAGCCGAAACGCGGAGCATTCAGATGGATCGGACAGTCATAATCGTAGCCGTAGATCGTCTTTCCTTCTTTGGTCTTCAAAGCCCAGTCACATAAAGCGACACCGTTGCCCCAGTGGTCGGATCCGCGGATGACGCCGTCCTTGTAATACCAGTACCTTGATCCGCTTCCGGAAGTGAAGTCCGGTTCTCTTCCCGGGTCATCGGTCTGCGTGAAAGTGACCAACGTTTCGGTGAAGAAGGTGTTTTCATCAGCAACGCCGTCCTGCAACTGTGAATAAAATTTTTTGGCAGCCAAGAAATGGCGGTAAGGCTTGAAATAACAGATCGTTTTCTGATCGGCGATCTCTTCGTATTTTGCAACTAATTCTTCCTGTGTCATATATATACCTCTCACCCTCATCTTAACACTTGCGTTGGAGAATTCACATCCTTGTTATAATAAGGGATGTGAAGAATACCGCATCTTTCAAACGGATCATTCTGAGTCTTTTCATCCTGATGATGTTTCTTTTAAGTGCCTGCACGAAAAGTAATGAAGCGTCTTTGATCGGTGTCTATCATCCGGTGTCGATCACCTCGAGTGCGGGCGACGAATATGAGATCGAAGATGAGGAACTGCACATCGAAGAAGACGGAAAGGGTTACTTCTTATTGCATGATACGAAGTATGAGATCCGCTGGACCCTGGAAAACGGAAGATTTCATTTCGAGGATTCGACCGGGGATGAATTTGACGGTTCCTTCAAGGATGCGATCATCGACGGCATCTATTTTGACAATATCCGCTACGTCTTCAGAAAAAAAGGGAATTAGCATATGAAATATCTGAAACAGTTTACGATCATTTTAGGGATCTGTTTTGCGGGAGAATTCTTGCATCAGTTCATCCCGTTTCCCATTCCTGCCAGTATCTATGGCATCTTTTTATTGTTCGCTCTTCTTTACTTCAAGGTATTGAAGCTTTCCGATGTGAAGGAGACCTCTTCCTTTCTGATTGCCATCATGCCGGCAATGTTCATCCCGGCAGCGGTCGGACTCATCGAAGTCTATGATGTCTTAAAGGCAAACCTGATCCCGTATCTGATCGTAACGGCCGTATCGACGATCCTGGTCATGGCAGTAAGCGGCATCACGACGCAGTTTCTTGTAAGGAAGGGGGCAAAACGATGAATGCATTTTTGAGTGCCTCCTCTTATTTCGGGATCCTGATATCACTGATCGCCTATCTGATCGCAGTGTGGATCAGGAAGAAGTTTGGCTATGCGTTTTTAAATCCTTTACTGGTGGCGATCATCATCACGGTCGCTGCTGTGCTTTTGTTGAATGTGGATTATGAGGTCTACAATTCTTCGGCAAAATATCTGAGTTTTCTTTTAACACCGGCGACGGTCTGCCTGGCGGTGCCTTTATATGAACAGTTCGACAAGCTCAAAGAAAATGCCGCCGCGATACTGATCGGCATCTTCTCAGGTGTTCTTACCAGCATCGCTTCGATCTTTGTCATGTCCAAGCTCTTCGGTTTCACAAAGGAAGAGTTCGTGACCTTCTTACCAAAATCGATCACCACCGCCATCGGCATGAGCGTTGCTCAGGAATTAGGCGGCTATGTTTCGATCGCTGTTGCGGCGATCATCGTGACCGGTGTATTGGGAAACATCATCTGTGAGACGGTACTGAAGCTGTTTAAGATCAGCGATCCGATCGCCAAAGGAGCAGCCATCGGTACGGCGAGCCACGCGATCGGAACATCCAAGGCGATCGAGATCGGTGAAGTGGAAGGGGCCATCTCTTCGCTTTCCATCGTCGTTGCCGGGATCATGACAGTGCTTCTTTCGGCTATATTTGCCGGATTATATTAAAAAACGATGCATCGCATCGTTATAAGACTTTCTTGTAGTCTTTGTTGAAACTATCCAGATGGGAAGTGATCGCAGCTTTGCGCCTTCCCATCTTTTCTTTTATCTTTTATCGGCTCAATGCGATCCTATGTGTCTTTTCCTGTGTCCTCGTGGGTTTCGGGTCGTATCCTGAGATCGATGCTAGACGCCTGACGATGACTTCAGGGAACCGATCAGGTGATGATGGCAGGCGGGCATCATTTTACTCTGATCGAATCTCACTCTTCATATTTCGCTCTTTGAATGACCTCGTTTCTTAAGAACAATTTGTTTCTGGCGCTGGTTTTTACAGGATGAAGTTTGTTTCTTTTCACCAGATCATCGATATTCTGGCGGGAACAGTTCAGTATCTGGCAGGCTTCAGCTGTTGTGACGACCCTGTATCTGACGAAATCAGAAAAATCATCCAGACTTAACGGGATCGGATAGGAGTTTTCATAAAGCTCCCGATCTGAGATCGCTGCTGTCTGACTCCAGCAGATCCCATAGCCGTCTGTCTGAACTTCAACTCTTTTGAATCTTTCTTCGTTGTTCAGATAAGGTTTGCATGACGGGTATCGTTCGATCATTTTGTTCATATCGGCGATCTTCACTTCGTTGTTTCGGAAGAATACAAGAAGAAAATGATCCTTTAAGGCGAGGACGTCTTCGATCTTATATTTCCATCTTTCAAACAGAACATCGTTTATCTCTTCTTTCCTGATCTCTTCGATATAACAGTCATCCTGTGCACATCTTCCCTGAGATAAGAGAAGAAGTGAGAATTCATCATATTCTTTCAGCTTGTTTTCTTTCAAGATACTGCCGATATTCTGCCTTTCCGGCGGTATGATCCTTTGCTGCACCCAAAGTCTGCTGAAATAAGAATCGATGCTGAACTGTTTCTTTTCCGCAAAACTTGACAGCAGCAAAGGAGTCTCCCAGGGATCGGCATCGTCCGGCAGTTCAATATAGAAATTTCTGGCTTTTTCGTAATAGACCAGATAGGCAAGGATCTTGTCGCCAAGACTGTCATCTTTGATCGCGAATACTCTCATATATCTCCCATCTTGCATAGATCATTTCCCATATCTTATCCAGATATTCTTTTTCTATTGCTTCATCGAGTCCGGACAGAAGTATTTCTTTGTCGCTTTGTTTCAATGGATCGAGTTTTGGAAATCTGTCTTTTGGGATCAGGTCCAGATTTCTGTAAGCCGATACTGAGCCGACGAATGACTGGACGGGCTTGTCGGCAAGCGGGTCTTCTTTGGCGAGGTCTTCTTTGCTGCGGCAGGAAAAATACAAAGAAAGACCGTGATCGAACAACGGAGAAAGACGGATCGTTCTGTCGTATCTGTTTCTTAACACTTCGATATTGGCTCCATGTCTGTCTCTGTTAAGGATCAGGTAATCCACAACAAGCATCTCATAGATCCTGTCTTGCCAGCCTTTCCGTATGCAGAACTGCAGAGGTGATTCATGATCTTCCTTTTCGATCTGATAGTAAGCATCCAGAGCGATCTTGGAGTCGCCTCTTTTCTTATAATCTTTGCTGGCACAAAGCCAGGTGCTGATGATCTTCTCATCGACTTGGATATCAGCGTGGATCAGCTGATAAGACAGATGATCGATGCCCAATAATGACAGAAGCCTGTCAGCGATGATCTCGTTGATGCATTCGTGTCCGTTTATCCCGTTATAGGGATCATAATTGGATAGTTTGTAATAGATCCTGCCCTGATCGGTATCTTCATAAGCTTTCAGAAAAGATCCGGCAGTACCGGATGATCGCCTGGTTTTCGTCCAGTTCAGATATGTCATATCCTGTTTCTGATGAATGATCTGTTCCATTTAATTATTAAATAATATAAAACTTGACATATGTCAAGTTTTAGAAATACATAATACAGGATGCTGATCTGCTTCGGAAGCGGGATCACGATGGAGAGATGGAAGAGTGAGTCTTTTGTCGGGATGTGATCTCCCGAATAAGGGCTGATGACACGGATGATGCAGCAGTCGGCTGCTATTTCAGAGATGACTTTGATGATCTTTCCGGATACATGATAGAATTTAGAAAAATCGAAAATATGGAAAAAGGATATGATCTCAAAGAATACGGTATAGACCATGCGATCGGAAAAAAGATCGTCGTTTTAGGCAATTCGGGAAGCGGGAAAAGTACCTTTTCGATCAAGCTTCACGAGTATACAGGACTTCCTTTGATCCACCTTGACAACATATGGTGGAAAAAAGACAGGACACATATCTCCAGGGAAGAATTTGATGAGAAGCTTGAAGAAGTCCTCAAAGGCGATGAGTGGATCATCGACGGGTCCTATAGCAGGACTTTTGAGATGCGTTTTCAAGCCTGTGACACTGTCTTTTTTCTTGATTATGATGATGAAGTCTGTCTGAATGCCATCCAAGGAAGAGTCGGAAAATACAGACCGGATATCCCCTGGATCGACCATGAACTTGACCCGGAACTTGTACAGCTCGTCCTTTCTTTCAGGACAAAGAACAGACCCAGGATCTATGAGCTGATCGAAAAGTATCCGAGGATCACGTACATATTTAAGAATCGTGAGGAAGCGGATCTCTGGCTGAAAAGCCTGTCGATAAATGAGGTATAAAAATGAACGTATTATTTGTCAACGCATGTCTGCGCAAACAGTCCAGGACAAAGAAACTGGCAGAGTATCTTCTGAAGAAGATGGATCTTCCTTATGAAGAAGTGAATGTACAGGAAGAAGAGATCGCTTCTCTTGATGAAAAGACGATGATCGAACGGGATAAGAAGGATCTTGATCAGAAGTATTTTATTTATGCGAAGCAGTTTAAGGAAGCTGACATCATCGTCATCGCTTCTCCATACTACGATCTGTCTTTTTCGGCAAAGCTGAAGGATTATCTCGAGACGATCAATATCGTCGATCTGACCTTTGCCTATGGACAGGATGGGATGCCTTATTCTTTAAGCAAGGTCAAGAAAGTCATCTATGTCACGACGGCCGGCGGACCGATCCTGTCCCACGAATACGGCTATGGCTATGTGGAGACGTTCTTCAAGGTCTTCTATGGCGTGGAGGATTTTGAGTACTACCATGCGCAAGAGCTCGACATCATCGGTGCCGATGTGGAAGGGATACTGAATAAAGTCAGAGCACAGATCGATGAGAAATACGAATACTGATCCTCGTGTTGCATAACCGTTGCACAAAGTGCTGTATAAAAATAAAGGAAACAAACGAAGGAGAAAAATATGGCAATCAGACTTATCAATGATGAAGAACTGGAACTGGTATCCGGCGGTTACCTGAAAGAAGGCTGGGAATCTACCGTAGAGATGATGATCGGCTTATACAAGACAAAATTCGGTATCGACGGAAAACAGAAACTGAAAGATACTCTGGCGGTCGGTGTGAACGATCCGACCTCGACGATGGAAGAAAGCGATCTTGCGATCTTGTACTCTTTCATCGATGAACACTGGGATTAAGAAATGATATGAAAAAATGACCTCGGAATCCGGGGTCATTGTCTTTTATATGGATCGATCTTAAAGGACGATCTCGCCCTCTTTCATGATGATCTTATCGCCGGCAATGATCGTCGGATCATTGGTTACGATGTCGAAGTGGCCGGCTGCTTCCTGCTTGCCGCCTAAGCCCTTGTTTCTGCCCATGCCGATGTGGAAGGTATGAAAGGCGGATTCATCTTCGATGTAGGAGACAAGTCGGAGGCCAAGCGGTCTTAGGAAGACAAAATATCTCTCCAACTCCTTGGCTCACAGAACGACATGGCTA
>JAZQIF010000207.1:0-4107 GCA_045540935.1 Erysipelotrichaceae bacterium
ACATGATCCATCTGATCTTCGGATATGATCTTGATCACATGTTTTCTCTGATGAAGGAACATGGCGAGGCGATGCATCCGGTGATCAACGGCTATGCGGCCGATTTCAAGATCGAAGATGGCAGATACGAACTTCTTGACACCAAAGGCCATTACAAGGGAATACTTGAGGATATGAAAAGGCAGGCTGCACATTGAGCCTGCCTTTTCAATAAAAGGGAATAATGATTATTTCATCAAAGAAAGGAACATTTCTTTGATGTCTTCCACTGTGACCGGACGTGGGTTGCCAGGTGTGCAGGCATCCTTCAAAGCGTCTGCGGAAAGGGCATCGACGTCTTCCATCGGAACGACATCCTTCAAGGACATGTTGATACCGACATCTTCGCCAAGCTTTCTGACAGCGGCAACAGCGGCATTTCTCGCATCTTCCAAAGGCATCGTGTAAGCACCTTCGACACCAAAGGCATCGGCGATGTCGCGGTATTTTTCACCGGTCACCGGAGCATTGTAAGCCATGACCGTCGGAAGCAGAGTTGCGCAAGCCTTGCCGTGCGGCATGTTGTAGTAAGCGGATAAGGTGTGTGCCATCGAGTGGTCGACACCAAGACCGACATTGGAGAAGCCCATACCGGCGATATACTGTGCCAGAGCCATCGCTTCTCTGCCTTCTGCTTCGTTTCTGACAGCGCCTCTTAAGTTTTTGGCGATCATGCGGATGGCTTTGATGTGGAACATATCGGACAGTTCCCAGGCACCGGCTGTGATATAGCCTTCGATCGCATGGGTCAGAGCGTCCATACCTGTTGCGGCAGTCAGGCCGGCAGGCATCGAGGACATCATTTCCGGATCGACGAATGCGACGACCGGGATATCATGAACGTCGACACAGACGAACTTTCTCTTGTTTTCCGGGTCAGTAATGACGTAGTTGATGGTGACTTCGGCAGCAGTACCGGCTGTTGTCGGGACAGCGAGGATCGGTGTACAAGGATTCTTGGTCGCTGCGACACCTTCCAGAGATCTGACATCCGCAAATTCCGGATTGGTGTTGATGATGCCGATCGCCTTGGCCGTGTCCATGGAAGAACCGCCGCCGATCGCAACGATGCAGTCAGCTTTGGCATCCGCAAAAGCCTTGACACCGGACTGGACGTTTTCGATCGTCGGATTCGGCTGGATGTTGGAATACAGTGTATACGCAATGCCTGCTTCATCGAGCAAGTCGGTGACCTTGGCAGTGACACCGAACTTCACCAGATCCGGGTCGGAAGCGACGAATGCTTTCTGAAAGCCGCGTGCTTTGATCTCGGTGACGACTTCTTTGACGGCACCGGCACCATGATAAGATGTTTCATTCAGTACAAAACGATTTGCCATAAAAATTTCCCTCCTCATTTCAAATTTATTATGTACAATAACAGTATACCGATTTGTGATAAATTTCACAATTTTATGATGAATAATACTATATAATATCTATACAAAAAGACAAGGAGAAAATAAGAGCCTATGAATATAAAGCATATGAAATTCGGTAATGGCCCTGAAACAATCGTCCTTCTGCCCGGCTTGAGTCTGCAGCCGATCTCAGAGACGCCCCATCGTCTGATGAGTGCCTATGAACTCTTCACCGAAGGTTTTACGACATATATATTCGATTATCGTGAAGATCCGAAAGAAGACCTGAAACTGGAAGATCTGGCGGATGATGCCGCTGAGGCCATACGGGAACTGGAACTGAAAGATATCAACCTCTGCGGTTTTTCTCTTGGTGGCATGGTCGCCCAGTGGCTGGTCTTAAAATATCCGCAGTACTTTAAAAAGATGGCCTTGTGTTCTGCGGCTTCAAAAGTCGAGGATGACAATCCAGCTTTCCGCTGGGCGGATTATGCCAGGAAAAAGGACATCATCTCTTTGATCGACCGTTTCATGAAGGATGTCTATTCGCCCGAATACTATGAAAAAGGCATCGATATCATGATCACGATGTACAAGGATCTTTCCGATGAGAATCTCAGAGATCTGATCATCCATTTAAACAGCGTCAAAGGCTTCGATCTCAAAGACCGCTTACATGAGATCAGGATCCCGGCCAAGGTCTTCGGTTCCAAAAAAGACAGGCTTTTCACTTACGAAGAGATGAAACAGACCGCCGATCTTTTAGGCTGCGAATCGTACTTTTATGAGGGCTATTCCCACAAGGTGTATGAAGAAGCCCCCGATTTCAAAGAAATGATCTATAATTTCTATAGAAAATAGAAAGAAGGTTAACATTATGTCCTGTACAACTATCCTGGTAGGCAAGAAAGCTTCCTATGACGGATCCACCATGATCGCAAGGAACGATGACGGTTTCTATGATGTCAAAAAACTGATCGTCGTCGACCCGAAGAAACAGCCGAGGAAATACAAGTCCAAGATCGGCCATCTGAGCATCGAACTGCCGGACGATCCGCTTGCCTATACTTCCACCCCGAGCGTCGATCCGAAAAACGGCATCTGGGCAGCCAACGGCATCAATGAGGCCAATGTCGCGATGACGGCGACCGAGACGATCACTTCCAATCCGCTGGTCCTGGGTGCTGACCCGTATGTGGTCTATGAGGAAAGAAAAGGCTCCAGAAAGGAAAAAGCCGGCGGCATCGGCGAAGAAGACCTGGTCGTACTGGTGCTTCCGTACATCCGTTCTGCAAGGGAAGGTGTGAAGCGTCTGGGCATGTTGTTGGAAAAATACGGAACTTACGAGGCAAACGGCATCGCCTTTGCCGACAAGGATGAATGCTGGTGGCTGGAGACGATCGGCGGCCATCACTGGATCGCCAAGAGAGTCAAGGATGAGGAATATGTCATCATGCCTAACCAGTTCGGTATCGATTCCTTCGATCTGAATGATGCCTATGGCGATAAGAAGTACCACATGTGTTCTTCCGACCTGAAGGAGTTCATCAAGGACAATCACCTCGATCTGAACAAAGGCAAGGTCTTCAATCCGCGCAATATCTTCGGTTCCCATTCCGATGCTGACCACGTCTACAACACGCCGCGTGCCTGGTTCATGGGACGCTACTTCAATCCGAAGACGTACAAGTGGGACGGCCCGGATGCCGACTACGATCCGCAGAGCGATGATATCCCTTGGTCGCTGGTCGCCGAAAGAAAGATCACTGTGGAAGATGTCAAATACATCCTTTCTTCCTACTACCAGGGAACGCCTTACAATCCTTACCAGCATGCTGATCTGCCGGAGAAGGGCATCTATCGCCCGATCGGTATCTCGCGTACCGGTGTCATGGCGGTCTTGCAGATAAGAGGCTATATGCCAAAAGAGCTGCAGGGTATCGAGTGGGTATGTTTCGGTGCCAATCCGTTCAATACGGTCGTTCCGGTCTACACCTACACGAACACTATCCCGAAGTATCTGTCAGGCACGACGATGGAAGTCGATACGGATACCTTCTACTGGAACTCAAGGCTCATCGGTGCCTTGGCCGATCCCAACTTCGGCACCAGCGTACAGCTGATCGAACGCTACCAGATGGCGGTCCCTTCCAAAGGCCATCAGCTGATCAACGAATACGATGAGAAGATGCTGAAGGAAAAAGACTTCTCTTTGATCAAGGAAGCCAACGAGAAGATCTGTGAGATGGCAAAGGCAGAAACAGCCAAAACCTTAGGCAAGGTCCTGCACGATGCCAGCGTCCATATGAGATGTACCTATAACCGTTCCGATAATTAGTGAATGAGGCCCTGCAAGGGCCTTTTTTCATATATTAAGAAATTCAATGCGTCCTGTCTGAAAACCTCCAGATCGGGGTACCGGCATCAATTCGTTCAGCCATGAAAAGATCCTGCCGTCAGGCAAAACGTATAAGGTATGAATGAGTGTTTGGTTTATTGGGTCTTATTTCTTTGTGAAATGATAAGAGTCTGCTTCATACATGTCGTTCAGGCAGAAGGGACAAAGGATCTTGTATTCCTCAGATTTTGGAGGAAGGTTCTTAAGATGTTCTAATGTAGATACTCTGACTTCCTCTTGATGAGCACAGGAAACGCATTTCATCAATACGGTCTTTTCTGTATTTTCTGTCATTTTTTACTCCTTCCA